>CAIXAY010000368.1 GCA_903917505.1 uncultured beta proteobacterium
CGACATGCTCGAACTGCGCAACCTGCAGCGGCTGAAAGCGGCGGCCGGCGGCAAGACTACGCTGCTGCTCGGCCCCAACTGCCCAGGCCTGATCACGCCGGACGAAATCAAGATCGGCATCATGCCCGGCCACATCCACCGCAAGGGGCGCATCGGCGTCGTTTCGCGCTCGGGCACGCTGACCTACGAAGCGGTCGGGCAGCTCACCGAAATTGGCCTCGGCCAGTCGTCGGCGGTCGGCATCGGCGGCGATCCGATCAACGGCTTGAAGCACATCGACATCATGAAGATGTTCAACGACGACGATGAGACCGACGCCGTCGTCATGATCGGCGAAATCGGCGGGCCCGACGAAGCCGATGCGGCGCAGTGGTGCAAGACGCACATGCAGAAGCCGGTCGTCGGTTTCATCGCCGGCGTCACCGCGCCGGCCGGCAAGCGCATGGGCCACGCCGGTGCGCTGATCTCGGGCGGCGCCGACACGGCCGAGGCCAAGCTCGCGATCATGGAGGCGTGCGGTTTCAAGGTCACGCGCAACCCGTCGGAAATGGCCAAGCTGCTCAAGAGCCTGCTTTAGAACAAGCCTGCAAAGCGGCCGCCGCGAGGCGGCCGCGCCACGATCTGTTGAGCAGGGCCGGTAGAGACTGGATTCGATCAACGTTGGGGAAAAATGGTGTTTTGGCTTTTAGCCGCGTTGCGCGCCGATGTCGGGATGCCGCCGGCAGCTGCGGGAAATACCAAGGAAGTTTGCCGGTGGCCGGCCAGATGACGGATGTTCGCTGTGTCATCAACACGTGCGACACGCTGGGCGAGAGCCCGCTGTGGTGCGGGGACACCCAATGGCTGTGGTGGCTCGATATCGACGGCTGCAAGCTGCATGGTTTTCAGCCCCGATCCGGACGGCACGTCGAGCATGGTTTCGACTGCCATTATCTCGGGTCGCTGGCGCTCCGCTCGCAGGGCGGCCTTTTGCTGGCGCTCGATCTGGCCTTGCACACCTTCGATCCGGCCAGCCTTGAACTGCGCCCCTTCGTCCAGGTGGAACCCGCGAACCTCGACAATCGTCTGAATGACGGCCGCTGTGATGCGCGCGGCCGATTCTGGGTCGGCACGATGGACAACCAGTTGTCGCGGCCCAACGGGGCGCTCTATCGCGTCGATTCCGATGGCGCCGTCGTCCGCCAGTTCGGCGAGGTCATCGTTGCAAACACGATCACCATCTCGCCCGATCAGAAGACGCTTTATTTCTCCGATACCCGGCGCTATACCACCTGGGCATTCGACTTCGATGTCGAGCCGGGACGCCTGGCCAATCGGCGCGTCTTCGTCGATTACACCAGCAGCGGCGACCGGCCGGACGGAGCCTGCGTCGATGCCGAAGGCTGTCTGTGGAACGCGATCTTCGCCGGCGGCCGGGTCGTTCGCTACGCGCCCGACGGGCGCATCGATCGGACGATCAAACTCCCGATCACCAATCCGACCTGCGTCTGTCTGGGCGGGCCCGATTTGCGCACCCTGTATATCACGACGGCGCGCAAATTCCTCACCGACCGGCAACTCGCGGCCGAGCCGCTGGCCGGCGCCGTGCTTGCCGTCGATGTCGATGTCGAAGGCTTGCCGGAAGCGACCTTTGGTGGATGAGCGCTCGACCGATACCGTGCTGATCCGTTCTTTTGAACCGGTTTTTGCAGACACCGTAAGCAGAATTTACCGCAGTTTTCATAGGAGACAATCATGAGGAAATCAATTACGACCGTCGTCTTGTGTGCCTTGGGCCTCATCGCCACGGTGCCGGCGCTTGCGGCAGAACCGCAATTCACGATGAAAATGGCATTCAGCGGCGCGGAAGCGACCGCCGGAGGACAAACCGGAAACCTGCTGAAGGATTTGATCGAGAAGAATTCGAACGGCAGAATCAAAGTCTCGTTCTATCCGAACGCCCAGCTGGGCGTCGATAAGGACTACATCGAGTCGTGCATCGCGGGCGTCATACAAATGCCCCTGGGGGCGACTTCACCCCTGGTCAATTACATTCCCGAACTCGGTGTTTTCGACATACCGAATCTGTTTACCGATGTTCCCAGTGCCTACAAGGTCCTTTCCGGTCCGATCAAGGACAGGTTTACCGGCTACTTTGCCAAAGCGGGTTTGAAGCTTGAAATGTTCGTCCCCATCGGTTTCCGCGAAATGACCAGCAACAAGGCGGTGCGCAAATTCGAAGATTTCAAGGGCGTGAAGATCAGGACGATGGACAATCCGAACCACATCGCCTACTGGAAAGCGCTCGGCGCGAGCCCGACCTCGCTCAATTTCAGCGAGCTGTATATCGGATTGCAGCAGGGCGTCGTCGACGCCCAGGAAAACCCGGTCGATGTGATGACCAAGGCCAAGCTGTACGAGCAGCAGAAATACATCATCAATACCAACCACATCATGTTCATCGGAACGACCTACATCAACCAGAAGTTCTACGACAGCTTGCCCAAGGATCTGCAGAAGGTTGTTGACGAGGCCTCGCAAAAAGCCGGCGAGTTTTACATGCAAACCGCGGTGAAGGCCGACCAGGAGGCGCTCGCGTTCAGCAAGGAAAAAGGCCTCGAAATCATCAATCTCCCCGACAGCGAAGTCAAAAAGATCAAGGACGCGGCCAAGCCCGTCGCCGACAAGATCCGCGAGAAAGTGGGGAGTGATCTCGTCAATGCCCTGCTGGCGGAAACCGAAAAAGTAAAAAAATAATCTTCTTCAATGGACGGACTTGATCTTCGGTCCTGACGATCATGGCGAGAAGATAAAGCGGGGCTATCCGACATTTTCCAGGATAGCCCCCTTTTTTGCAGCCAGCATTCTGAAGAGAAATTCAAAAATGTCGCTAGAAACGATGAATCCGCCGGCGCTGGATAGCCATCCCGAGACCCCGGAAATAACAAGATTTTCGCCGTGGATCGAGGCGTCGTTTGATGCCTTTCTGGCCATCGCATTGACCATCCAGTTGCTCGCCTTGTTTGGAAATATCGTATTCCGCCATTTTTTTGACCTGTCCTTTGACGGCGCCAACGAAGTGGCTGCGTTGACGCTAATGACCCTGGCATTTGTCGGCGGCGCCATTGCCTATCATCGCGGAGAACATATTTCGGTCAAGTATCTCGTCGATCAATTCTCGCCGCACTGGAAGAAATTCGCCGACATATTTTCGATCTGGATCGTTCTGGGCCTGGCGATCGTCGGGCTTGTCCTGGACTTCCCCGTGATCCTGACGCACTGGAAATTCTCCACGGCGGTGCTGGAAATACCCAACGGTATCACCTACATACCGTTTGCCGTCGGCGCGGTTCTGCTGATCGTTTTCACCGTCAAGCGATTGGCGCAATACCGGATCGCGGCTTTGCTGCCTTCTTTCGCTGCCACGCTCGGACTCTTCCTCGTTTGGTACCTCGCCAGCAGCATGACGGGGCCATGGGAGGGAATCCGCGGCTTCGCCTTTGCCGGCATCCTGCTGTTCGGCGGCGTCTTCCTCGGCGTGCCGATCGCCTTCGTGTTGAATCTGGTGACCTACCTGTTCTTGAAATCGTCGAATCTGGCCGTGATAACGGCCATTCCGCCGGCGATGATCAGCGGGATCAGCGGCTTTATCCTGCTCGCCATACCATTCTTCATCCTCGCCGGCCACTTGATGACCGAAGGCGGCTTGACGAAACCGCTCTCGGACTGGGTCTGCTCGCTGATCGGCCACGTTCGCGGCGGCTTGTTCCACGTGCTGGTCATCAGCATGTACGTGTTTTCCGGCATCTCCGGTTCGAAGCTTGCCGACGTGGCGGCGGTCGGCACCGCGATGCGCGATATGCTGAAGGAGAAGGGCTACGACAGGGCCGAGTTCACTTCGATTCTGGCCGCCTCCGCGATCATGGGCGAAACGATTCCGCCCAGCCTGGCGATCATGGTCCTGGCATCGGTGACGGTGCTCTCGGTCGGCACCCTGTTTGCCGCCGGCATATTGCCGGCCCTGGTCCTGTCGGTTTGCATCATGCTTTACATCGCCGTCAAGAGCTATGTCAGGAAATGGCCGAAAAGCGAGAAGGCCTCCTGGTCCTATCGATTGATGGCGACGGTCAAGGCGGTTCCGGTATTTCTTGTCCCGGTCATACTCGTCGTCGGGATTGTCGGCGGGCTCGCGACGCCCACCGAAGTGTCCTCGTTCGCGGTCATTTACGCCATTCTCGTCGGGACCTTGCTGTACCGGTTCATCAAGCTTCGCGACCTCATCAGAATCTTCGCCCACTCGGCGGTTTCCGGCGGCATGATCCTGTACATCATCAGTGCCGCGGCGGCGCTATCGTGGGTGATGACGATTGCCAACCTGCCCGGCTACATCATTTCGGCGCTGAATTATTTCGGCGGGACGAGCACGGTGTTTCTCATCTTCTCCCTGATCCTGTTGATCATCATGGGTTCCGTGCTCGAAGGCGCGCCGTGTTTGCTGATCTTCGGCCCGCTGCTTGTTCCGATTGCGATCAAATACGGCATCGACGGCACGCATTTCGGAATCGTCATGATCATCGCCATGGGCATGGGCACCTTCCTGCCGCCCCTGGGCGTCGGCTTCTTCGTCTCGTCGGCGGTGACCGAATGCTCGATGGAAGAGGCCGCGCCGATCTATCTGCAATACATCCTGGCCTTGCTGGTCGGCCTGCTGCTCATCACTTTCATTCCCGAGATCAGCTTATGGCTGCCGCGTTTGCTGCACATGACGAAGTAATGGCGGGGCGCGCGGCGTCCGGGAGACCTGCTAGCGCTCAGTAAACATCGCGCTGGTAGCGCCCGTCACGCATCAGTTCGGCGAGGAAGTGTTTCGCCGCGGCGGCGTCCATTCCGCCCTGCGTCACCGCAATCTGCTGCAGCGCCAGATCGACGTCACCGGCCATGCGCGTCGCGTCGCCGCAGACATACAGGTAAGCGCCGCCGGAGAGCCAGCGCCAGAGTTCCGCCGCCGCTTCGAGCATCTTGTGCTGCACATAGACCTTGTTCATCTGGTCGCGCGAAAACGCCAGGTCCATGCGCGTCAATACGCGCTTCTCGGCCAGGTCCTGAAGCTCGCCGGCGTAAAGAAAATCGTTCTCGCGCCGCTGGTTGCCGAAGAACAGCCAGTTGCGCCCCGGCGCGCCGAAAGCCTCGCGTTCCTCGAGAAACGCGCGAAACGGGGCGATGCCGGTGCCCGGGCCGACCATGATCACCGGCGCGCAGGGATCGGCCGGCAGACGGAAGGCGTGCGCCTTCTGAATGTATACCGAAGCCGTGCGGCCCGGCCGCAGGTGCTCGCTGAGAAAGGACGAACCGGCACCCTGGTAGGCTCTATCGTTCTTCTCGTAACGCAGCACGCCGACCGTCAGATGCACTTCGCCCGGGTGCTTGCGCAGCGACGAAGCGATCGAATAGAGACGCGGCTGCATGTGCCCGAGCGCGCACACCAGATCGACGATGCGCGGCCGCGCCGAAGGGAACTCGAGCAGCACGTCGAGCACGTCGTGCACGCCGAAGGTGTCGGCGCCGTCATCGTTCTCGGCGAGCTGCGCGAGCCGTGAGCGATCGACGTCGTCCTTGGCCTCGGCGGCCAGCAGGGCGTAGAGTTCGGGGCTCGGCAGGCGCAGATTGCATTCGCGGGTCAGCGCGTCGCGCGCGCTGACCACCGCGCCACTGGCCAGCGTCACGGCTTCCGAACCCTTGGCGCGCAGGATCGCGATCAGCAGCTCGACCTCGTCGGGATTGTTCTGCGGCCAGATCCCGAGCGCATCGCCCGGCTGGTAACGCAAGCCCGTTCCCTTGAGGTCGAAGACGACGTGTATCGTTTCCTTCTCGGCGCCGGCGGCGGTCAATGCGACGCTCGATATGAGCCGGGCCGGCACCGGCGCAGCGCGCCCGTAGCCGCGTTCGACAACTTGCGGCGGCGCTGCCGGCGCGGCCGTCGCCGCAGGCGCCGGATGGATTCCGCCGGCCTGGGCAATGAGTTCCTTGAGCTTCTTCGCCGTCGCGCGCCCGCCGGGAACGCACTTGCCGAGGTCCGCATCGCTGCCCGTGGCGATCGCCGCGGCATAGCTGCGGCACTCGTAACCGCATTGTCCGCAATCGAGCTGGCCCATCGCCGCCATCAACTGCAGCTCGATCGGCTTGCCGGCCGCGAGCGTCATGCGCGCATCGAGCGCCAGGGTCGGATCATGCCAGGGCAGGGGCTCGTCGGCGGCGATGCTGACAGGCGCCGCGGCCGGCGCGCTGGCGGGCGCCGCGAGCGCGCTCTCGGCGCCGAGCAGGCCGGCGACGAAGCCATTGAGCCAGGCCCGCTGTTCGCCAGAAAATGGTGCGGTTTCGGGGATCAGTGCGAGCATCTAGAGGGTCTCCGCAGTTTCAAGCAAGGCGCGCAGCGCTTCAATCGAATGGCCCCGGGCGAATTCCTGAAAAGTCTCGGCGATCGAATTGCGCTGCCGCAGGTAGATTTGCAGCAATCGTTCGAGCACTTGGGGCAACTGATCGTGCGGCACGTCGCGCAGGATTTCGCGCGCCAGCTCGCGCTGCTCGCCGTAGCCGCCGCCGAGATAAAGATGGTAGCCCTCGACTTCGCTGTCTTCGCCGCTCGCCACCTTGGCCCCGAGCAGTCCGATGTCGCCGATGTAATGCTGTGCGCAGGAATTGGGGCAGCCGGTGAAATGGACGTTGATCGGCGTGTCGAGCGCCACCCGGCCATCGAGATAATCCATCGTCGCCAGCGCGTGCCCCTTGGTGTCGCTCAGGGCGAATTTGCAACCGCTGTTGCCGGTGCAGGCTACGAAACCGGCGCGCAGCTTCGAGACTTCGGCGGCCAGGCCGGCGCGCTCGAGTTCCGCGCGCACCGCGTCCACGTCGCTCGCGGCCAGGTCGGAAATGATCAGGTTCTGCCACACGGTGAGCCGGATGGTGCCGCTGCCGTAACGCGCCGCGATGTCGGCGACGGCCTGCATCTGCGCGACGCTGATGCGGCCGAGCGGCAGCGCCACGCCGCAATAGACGAGGCCCGCCTGGCGCTGCGCGTGGAAGCCGACGTGCGCGGCGCGCTGCACCGCCGGCCGCGCTTCGCACTCGGCGAGCGGCAGGCGCGGCAAGGGCTCGGGCAGCAGCTTCTCGGCGGCGGCGAGGAAGCCCTCGTGCCCCAGGCGCTCGAGCACGTATTTCAGGCGCGCGCGCTTGCGGTCGGTGCGGTCGCCCTCGTCGATGAAGACACGCACCATGGCCAGCGCCACCGGCACGCACTGCTCGGCCCGGATGGCGACGCCGAGGTCGGCGGCGAAATCGCCATGGCCGGTGATGCCACCGATGGCGACGCGAAAGTAGATGCCTCCCGGCAGCGCCTTTCCGGCCGCGACGCGCACCGCGCTGAAGCCGATGTCGTTGGTATCGGCGAGCGCGGACACGGCGCCGCCGCCGTCGAAAGCGATGTTGAATTTGCGCGGCAGGCCGAACAGTTCGCGGTGATTGAGTATGGTGTGGTGTAGCGACAGGCCGAGCGCGCGCGTGTCGCAGAGCTCTTCGGGATCGATGCCGGCGGTCGGGCTGCCGGTGATGTTGCGGATGTTGTCGGCGCCGGCGCCGCGCGAAGTGAGTCCCGCTTCGGCCAGGCGCTGCAGGATGTCGACCGGCGCGCGCGGGCCGATCTCGCGCAGCTGCAGGTTGGCGCGCGTCGTCACGTGCGCGTAGCCGCCGCCGTGCTCGGCGGCCAGCGCGGCGATGATGCGCAGCTTGGCCGAGTCGAGAATGCCGTTGGGCAGGCGCAGGCGCAGCATGAACGAATCCTGCGCCGGCGCGACGTGAAAGAGGCCGTGGAACTTGTAGAGAAAGACGTCGGTGCCCTTGGGAAATTCGCCACGTTCAGCGTTCGCCGCGATCAGGTCCCAGATGTCGAGGCCGTGCCGCGCGCGCTTGGCCTCTTCTTCCTTGACGAGCGTTTTGCCGGCCGCGAGGAAGCGCTCCTGCGCCGCGTAGTGGGTGCCCTCGGGCCCGGCCGGCACGGCCGCGGAAGCGCCCGGCGTCTTGCGCGCGGCGGCGAAGCCGCGGCCGAGGCCGTCCAGGTAGCGCTTCTGTTCTTCGCTGAAATCCATGACGCTTAGCGCTGCCCGTCGCTGGCGATCGCTACGCGTTTAGCCTTGAGCTCGCCCGGCGCCGCCGCGGCGGGCTCGAAGTAGCTCTGCGAGGCGACGAAGTAGGCGCCGCCGACGAACAAGGCACCGCCGACGATGTTGCCGAGCGTGACCCAACCGAGGTTCCACGCCGCGCCGGCGATGCTCACGCTTTCCGGGTGATTGCCGGCGAGCGCCAGGCCGAGCACGGTCATGTTGGCCACGCTGTGCTCGAAGCCGCAGGCGATGAAAGCGAGCAGGCACCAGAAGATGACCGCGCACTTGGCGATGTCCGAATCGACGCGCGCCGACATCCAGAGCGCCAGGCAGACCAGCCAGTTGCACAGCACGGCGCGGGCGAAAAGGGCCGCGGCCGGGGCGTTCATCTTGGCGGCGGCGACCTTCATGATCAGGCCGTCGGGCGAAGCGAGCATGGCGCTGCCGGCCATGTCGAGCAGCGCGACGAGCAGGAGCGCGCCGGCGAGGTTGCCGATCCAGGTGGTCAACCAGCTGGCGCCGACCTCGCCGAGCGTGCCGATGCCGCGAAAGCGGCGCAGCGCCATGAACATCGTATGGCCGGTAAATAGCTCGGCGCCGGCGATCACGACCAGGGTCAGGGCGATGCCGAAAGTCGCGCCCATCACCAGCTTGCGAAACTCGGGCGGGATGTCGGCGCCGATCGTGAAAATGAGAATGATGCCGAGGCCGACGTAGGCGCCGGCGAGCATGCTGGCGACGAAGAATCCGGCGGGGGATTGGCGCAGGAAGATGAGCTTCTTCTCGGCAAGGCTGACAAAGCTTTCGTTGGTGGCGGAATACATGAGCGTCTCCTGAACATTCGACCGGCTGATCGGACAGGGTGGGTAACGCAAACTTCGGGCCACCGGCTATACCCTATGGTTTTACTCGGGAATAGCGAAAACTCGCACCGAAGCAGTGCGAATTGCGCGGATCGTCGTCCCACGACGGTGCGTCAGCGGCGGCGACCGGCGACTCGTAGTCAGCGCTCAATGGGCGCCGAGGTAGGCCTGGGTCAGTGCCGGGTTGGCGGCGATTTCAGCCGAGTCGCCGTGCGCGACGATGCGGCCGCTATCGCAGATCGACGCGGCGTCGGCGAGCGCCAGCGCCAGCGCCGCCATCTGGTCGACGACGAGCAGGGTCAGGCCTTCGTCGCGCAGCTGGCGCAGCGCTTCGAACAGTTCTGCGATGGCTTGCGGCGCGAGACCGAGCGAGGGCTCGTCGAGGATCAGGATGCGCGGTTCGGCCATCAGCGCGCGGGCGATCGCCAGCATTTGTTGTTCGCCGCCCGAGAGCAGGCCGGCGCGCTGGTCGAGGCGCGCGCGCAGCGGCGGGAAGCGGGCCAGCAGGACGTCGACCGCGGCTTCGCCGGCGTTGCCCTTGAGGAAAGCGCCGAGGCGCAGGTTGTCGCGCACCGAGAGTTCGGGAAACACCTGCCGTCCTTCGGGAACCAGCACCAGGCCGAGGCCGACGATGTGCTCGGCGGGCAGCGCCGAAATCTCGCGGCCGAACAGGCGGATGCTGCCTTGCACCGGCCGCTGCAGGCCGCTCAGGCTGCGCATCAGGGTGGTCTTGCCGGCGCCGTTGGCGCCGAGCAGCGCCAGCGTATGGCCGCTGCGCAAGGCCAGATCGATGCCGTGCAGCACCGGTTCGGCGCCGTAGCCGGTGGTCAGGCCGCTGACGGCGAGTGCCTCCGGCGTGCCTTGCGGCAGGCGGCGCGGCGTCGCGCTGCCGAGCGCCGCCGCGCCGCCGGGCTCGCCCAGATAGGCTTTGCGCACCGCCGCATCGCGCTGCACTTCGGCCGGCTTGCCGCTCGCCAGATAGACGCCCGCGTCGATGACAATGACATGATCAGAAATGTCCATGACGAGCGTCATGTCGTGCTCGACCAGGACGACGCCGATGCCGCTGCCGGCGATGCGCCGCAGCAGCAGCGCCAGCGCCGCCTTGTCGGCGTGCGCGAGGCCCGCCGCCGGTTCGTCGAGCAGCAGGACGTCGGGGTCGCCGGCGAGGGCGCGGGCGATTTCGACGAGGCGCCGGTCGACGTGCGCGAGACC
>CAIXAY010000369.1 GCA_903917505.1 uncultured beta proteobacterium
CAAGGCGGCCGACGCCGCCGTGAATCCTGCGTAACCGCGGCCAGCGAACGATTTCGGAGCCAAATCCATGAACATGCACATCACGAAAAGAAATTTCCTGACGTCCTCCGCCGGCCTGCTGGGTGCTGCCGCGCTGGACCAGACCGGGCTGATGTCGCTCAAAGTGCTATCGCCGTCCGAAGCGCAGGCGATGCAGCTCGACATGGGCAAGTACACCGTCCGCTACACCGCCGACGTCATGTGTCCGGCTGAATGCGGAATGGAAATGTGGGTCCAGGATGGCCAGGTTGCCAAGATCTACGGCAACAAGGCCGTGCCGCTCAACGACGGCGCTTGCTGCGCCAAGGGCGCATCCGGTCAGCAGCTGATCTATTCGCCCTATCGCCTGAAATATCCGATGATCCGCACCGGCCAGCGCGGCGAGGGCAAGTTCCGCCGGGCGTCGTGGGACGAGGCCCTCGACTACATCGCCAAGCGGCTGACCGACATCAAGAAGAAGTACGGCGCCGAATCCGTCATCATGGATTCGGGTGACGTCACCGATCGCGATCAGTATTGGCGCTTGTTCTTCGCATTCGGCACGCCCAACTGCACGGAACATGGCGCGATCTGCGACACGCCGCGGCGGCACGGGCCGAAGCTGATGCTCAACGGCAAGCGCATCGAGCCCGACATCATGCGGCCGCAGCTCGTGCGCCAGGCCGACGGCAGCCTGAAATGGGATTCGACCTATCGGACCAAGCTGATCATCTACAACGGCTGGAACCCGTTCGTGGCGACGCGCATCGCCTATGAGAGCCGCGGCACGGTCGCGGCGCAGGTCGAAGCCGGCTGCAAGGTGGTGGTGATCGATCCCGCCCTCAGCAATACGGCGGCGAAAGCCGACCTGTGGCTGGCGCCGCGCGCCGGCACCGACGGCGATCTGTTCGGCGCGATGCTGCGCTACATTCTGGAGAACGATAATCAGAACGACCCGAACAAGACGTATATCGATCCGAGCTTCAAGACGTACTCGGTCGGCTGGGACGAGTTCGAGGCCGAATTCAAGGCTTGGTGCGCCAAGAAGGACCCGATCAACGGCCTGAGCTACTTCAGCGCCGAATGGGCCGCCGACCGGACCAGTCTCGCCGCGAAGCAGATCACCGATCTCTCGCACCAGTTCGGCATCACCAAGCCAGCCGCGCTGGTGTGGGGCATGCAATCGCCCGGTCACCACTACAACGGCTATTGTGCGTCGATCATCGGCACCGCCCTCAACGTCATCACCGGCAATTTCGACGTGCCGGGCGGCGCCATCGACACCGAGATCGTGAAGTCGTCGAAGGGCGGCAACGCGACCGGACGGCAATTCACCAAGCGCAAGGTGAAGCGCGTCATCGACGGCAAGGATGTCGAGGGCGAGGTCGAGCAGCTCCACATGGACCAGTTCGGCGCCAAGTTCCCGGCGGCCTGGGACGATGCGGTGGCCGACTATCCGAACGCCTTCATGCAGGGCGTCGACATCCGCTACGGCGGGT
This sequence comes from uncultured beta proteobacterium, assembly GCA_903917505.1. The sequence continues at coordinate 1,518 of CAIXAY010000369.1, forward strand.
TCCGTGGGCACAAGTATCCGATCAAGGCCTACGTCCTGCGCACCGGCAACAGCGTCTACACCGGCAGCGCGCCATGGAAATGGCAGCAGGCGATGACGGCGAAAGACAAGAGCGGCAACTACCTGCTCGAACTCAACGTGTTCATCGACACGCTGTATCTGGAAAGCGCGATGTACGCCGACGTGCTGCTGCCGGAGGCGAGCTATGTCGAGCGCCAGAGCGTGTCCGACGTCTATCCCTCGCATCCGCTGATCTACAATCGCGATGCCGTCATCGCGCCTCTGCACGAGAGCAAGAAGCCTACCGACATCATGAATCTGTTGGCCAAGCGGCTTGCCGATCTCGGC
>CAIXAY010000370.1 GCA_903917505.1 uncultured beta proteobacterium
CTATAGTCCGAGCCATGGTCAAGGAACTCAACGCGCTCGAAAGCAAAATCGCCCAGGTGGCGGCGCTTTGTCGCACGCTGCGCGCGGAAAATGCGCAGCTCAAGCAGCAACTGGCGAGCGCCGAGGCGGTTCGCAGCGGTCTGGCCGAGCGCATGGAGTCGGCGCGCGGCCGGCTCGAGCAGCTCGCCCAGAAATTGCCCGAGGCCAAAGCGGCCATTTGATTGTGACCATGCCCAACGAAGCCAACTACCTCGATATCACCTTGCTCGGCAAGGAGTACCGCGTTGCCTGCCCGCCCGAAGAGCACGAGAGCTTGCTGGCGGCAGTGGCCTATGTCGATGAAAAGATGCACGACATCGCCGAGAAAACCAAGAGCAATATCTCCGAGCGCATCGCTGTCATGGCGGCCTTGAACATCGCCCACGAACATCTTTCGGGGACCCTGGGCACGGACGAAATCCACACTGCTGGAGGGGCCGAAACAGCGCTGGACATCGGCACCGTAAAGCGTAGAATTTCTGGCATGGAGGCGAAACTTGATGCGGTGCTCGCGCCGCAGGAAAAGTTGCTCTAGAGCTTCCAACGGTTGTTCCCTGCGGTGTTAGTCAAGGCCATACATTCCTTGAACCAATGCTAATTGGCGTCGGTCGCGGACTATAGAAGCTGCTGTTGTGCCTGCCCCCATTCTTCGGAATTGCCGGGTGTGCCTGATGCGGAAGGAATGCGACCCTACTGAACCCCGGTTCAGGATGCCGGCCTAACGGCACTCGCGGGGACATTATTCGACAGCGCGGAAACCTTCCCGCGCTGTTTTTTTATGCCGGCGTTTTCGGGCGCGCGGGGAACTTGTCGCGCCAGCGCCTGCCCAAAAGGCTTCCCTCTGTTGAGAATTCCCGATGCTGCATTTTGACAACCGCCTGGTGCGCGAACTGCCGGGCGATGCAGACACGCGCAATCAGCCGCGCCAGGTGCTCGGCGCGCTGTGGTCGCCGGTCATGCCGACGCCGGTCGAAGCGCCGCGCCTGATCGCCTGGTCGCGCGATCTGGCGCGCGAGATGGAGATCGACGAACGCGAACTGACTTCGCCGCCGTGGATCGCGGCGCTTGCCGGCAATGCCTTGCTGCCCGGGATGACGGCCTACGCCACCTGCTACGGCGGTCACCAGTTCGGTTCATGGGCGCGCCAGCTCGGCGACGGACGCGCGATCTTTCTCGGCGAGGCGATCAACAGCGCCGGCCAGCGCTTCGAACTGCAACTCAAGGGCGCCGGGCCGACGCCCTATTCGCGGCGCGCCGACGGTCGCGCCGTGCTGCGCTCGTCGATCCGCGAATTCCTGTGCAGCGAAGCGATGCATCACCTCGGCGTGCCGACGACGCGCGCGCTGTCGCTGGTGAGCACCGGCGAGATGGTGGTGCGCGACATGTTCTATGACGGCCACCCGGTCGAAGAGCCCGGCGCGGTCGTGTGCCGCGTCGCGCCGTCGTTCATCCGCTTCGGGCATTTTGAATTGCCGGCTTCGCGCAGCGACCGACCGCTGCTGCGCCAACTCGTCGATTTCACCATCGCCCGCGATTTTCCGCATTTGCTGGCGGCGTCGGCGTCGGCGTCGCCGGATGAGCGGTTGGTGCAGTGGTTCGGCGAAATATGCGAGCGCACTGCGCGGCTGATGGTGCACTGGATGCGCGTCGGTTTCGTTCATGGCGTCATGAACACGGACAATATGTCGATTCTCGGCCTGACCATAGATTACGGCCCCTACGGCTGGGTCGACAATTTCGATCCGGCCTGGACGCCCAATACCACCGATGCCGACGGCCGGCGCTACTGCTTCGGCCGGCAGCCGGCGATCGCCCGCTGGAACCTCGAACAGCTCGCCGGGGCGTTGGCCTTCATCGCCGCCGATCCGAACGAATTTGCGGCGGGGCTGGCGCGTTATGACAAGGTCCTGACGACGGAATTCGGCCGCGCCTTCGCGGCGAAGTTCGGCTTCGCCGCCTGGCGAGCGGACGATGCGGCCCTCGTCGAAGACGTATTCGGCCTGCTGCACGAGGCCGAGGTTGATATGACATGGTTCTTTCGCCGCCTGGCCTGGGTCGATCTGCAGGCGCCGGACCTGGCCATCCTGAAGGACGCCTTCTACAGCGAAAAATCGTTTGATGAGCATGCGGGCGATTTCGCGGCGTGGCTCTCGCGCTGGGTCGGCCGCGTACTGACAGATAATGAGCCGGCCAGCGAGCGGCTGGCGAGAATGAACGCCGCCAACCCGCGCTACGTGCTGCGCAATTATCTCGCGCAGCAGGCCATCGATCAGGCCGAACGCGGCGATCCGGAAATGATCGCGGAACTGCTCGACGTCCTGCGTCATCCCTACGACGAGCAGGCCGGACGCGAAGCTTTCGCCGCCAAGCGCCCGGAGTGGGCGCGCCACAAAGCCGGCTGTTCGATGCTCTCGTGCAGTTCCTAGCGCGAATCGGCGCCGGGATGCGCGTAGAATGGAATTTTGCGCGCCGAGGAATGAACATGCTCTACACCGCCGATCTGGTCAACGAACTCAACACCCTGGCGCGCTTCGATCTGAATAGCGGACAGCAGGGGATCAAGGTGCACAAGACCGCCGATGCCGAGGTGATCCAGGCGGTTGCACGCCTGTACGCCAAGGGCCTGATCACGCAGGCCGACGGCGGCTATCTGACCAGCCTCGGGCGGGAAGCGGCCACGCACTCGCAAACCATGTTCGGATTGTTGACCGCCGGCGTCGCGGCAAGCGTCTAAGACGCGATCGGAAGCCTTCGCTCAGTGTAGCGTCGCGAGCGTCGCGAGAAATTTCTCGGCGTCCTGGAAACCGATGACGCGCACCGCGCGTATTTCCTCTCCCTGGCTGTTGAAGAAGATCGTTCCGGGCGGCCCGTACAGCTTGAAGCGTGCGAGCAGCGCCTTGTCGTCGTCGGAATTGGCCGTGACGTCGGCCTGCAGCAAGGTCCAATCGGCAAGCCTTTGCTGCACGCGCGCATCGGAGAAGGTGTAGCGCTCCATCTCCTTGCACGAGATGCACCATTCGGCATAGAAATCGAGCATGACCGGCTTGCCGGACGCCTTGATGCGCGCATCGAGTTCGCCCAGGGTGGCGACGCGCGTAAATGGCAGCGCGTTGCCGGCGCCGGCCTGACCCGGCAGATGGGAAAGCAGCAGCGGTGAGACGATCCACAGCGCGGTGCCCAGCAGGATGACGCCAAAGACTTTCTTCACCTTCTCCATCCACGGGCCGGACTTGGGCAGCAGGGTTCCCGCCGAGGCGCCGACGGCGAGCAGCGGGACGCCCATGCCGAGCGCCATGCAGAACAGCGCCACGCCGCCTCGCACGGCATCACCGCTTTGCCCGATATAAAGCAGGGCGCCGGCCAGCGGCGCGGCAACGCAGGGACCGACGATGATTGCCGAGAGCGCGCCCATCAACGCCACGGCCGGCAGCGATCCGCCCTTGATCTGCACGGCTTCGCCGGCCACTTTGCTTTGCAGAAAGTTCGGCAGCTGCAACTCGTAGAATCCGAACATCGAAAACGCCAGCACCACGAAGATCAGCGCAAAGCTGCCGAGCACCCAGGCGTTTTGCAGCGTCACGGCCAGCAGGGTTCCGCTGAAGCCGGCAGCGACACCGGCCGCCGCGTAGGTCACCGCCATGCCGAGCACATAGGCCAACGAGAGCGCGAAGCCGCGCGCATGCGTGACGCCGTGGCCGCCGCGGCCGGCGCCGACGATGATTCCGGAGAGTATCGGCAGCATCGGAAACACGCAGGGCGTAAATGCCAACAGCAGGCCGAAGCCGAAGAAGCTGGCCGCCGCGAGCCACAGGGCGGCGTTGCCGAGCAACTGCGCGACGCGTCCGGATTCGTCGCCCGCGCTGTCGGCCGGCAGCGCTGCGGCAGCGACGGTCGAAGGATCAGGCAGTTCGACGCTGAGCTTCTGCTTCTGCGGCGGGTAACAGACGCCGACGTCGGCGCAACCTTGCGAAGTGATGTTCAGCACCAGCGGCAGGGTGCCGGAGCTGTTGCGTTCGACCGGCAGGCGTATCGCCACGCCGCCGTAATAGACCTCGACCTTGCCGAACGTGTCGTCGAATTTTTCCTTGCCCTTGGGGATCAGCGGCGAGCCGAGCACGACGCTGTCCGGCACGGCGCTGAAGCGGAATTTGTCGCGGTAGAGGTAGTAGCCCTTGGCGATGGCGAAGCGCACTTCCAGCGTCTGTCCGTCGAGGGCGCGGACGCTTGGCACGAAAGCGACCGAGGGATGCAGGAGGTCATCGGCCCGCGCCAGCGCGCAGAGCAAAAACAGCAGGAGCATCAGCCGGTGGCGCATCGCGCTCAGCGCTCCGCCTGCGTCGCCGCGGTTACCCAGGCGAGATAATCGGGCAGGCCGTGCGTCACCGGAACGGCGATGATTTCCGGCGTTTCATAGGGATGCAGCGCGCAGATCGACGCCTCCAACGCGGCATAGC
>CAIXAY010000371.1 GCA_903917505.1 uncultured beta proteobacterium
ATCTGGGTCGACCTCGTGGCGCCGACGCCCGAGATTCGTTCCTGGGTCGGGCGCTTCTTCGACGTCGAGCTGCCCAATCCGAGCAACCTCACCGACCTTGAAGCGAGCGCGCGCTTCTACGTCGAGGACAACGGCGAAATTCATCTGCACTCGGACTTCCTGCTCGATACCCGCGAGGGTTCGCGCAACGTTGCGGTGGCCCTGATTCTGCATCGCGACATCCTGTTTACGGTGCGTACCGAGGAACTGCCGGTGTTCCGCCTGCAGCGGCTGCGCGCCCGCACGCAGCCGGGCTACGTAACCGACGGCAAGGACGTGCTGCTCGACCTCTACGCGGCCGACGCCGAGTATTCGGCCGATGCGCTCGAAGACGTCTATGCCGCGCTCGAGGACGTCAGCAAGCATGTGCTGGGCACCAAGATCACCGATACCGAAGCGGCCAAGATCCTTGCCGACATCGCCCGCGAAGAAGACCTCAACGGGCGCATCCGGCGCAACGTTCATGACACCCGGCGCGCGGTGTCCTTCCTGACGCGCGGCAAATTTCTCACCGCCGATCAGCTCGAAGACGCACGCCAGATCATCCGCGACATCGAATCGCTCGACGGGCACACTTCTTTCCTGTTCGGGAAGATCAACTTCCTGATGGACGCGACGGTCGGCTTCATCAACATCAACCAGAACAAGATCATCAAGATCTTCTCGGTGGCCTCGGTCGCCCTGCTGCCGCCGACCCTGATCGCCAGCATCTACGGCATGAACTTCAGGGGCGTCTTCCCCGAACTCAACTGGGAATACGGCTATCCGTATTCGCTGCTGCTGATGGTGGTTTCCGTCGCGCTGCCCTTCTGGTATTTCAACAAGAAGGGCTGGCTGCGCTAGGTCGAAGGCCGATTAACCACAACGAGCACAACGCGCACAACGAGAATCAAGAAGACGAAATAAAGAACATTTCGTTGTGGCCGTTGTGCCCGTTGTGGTCAATGCTTTTTTCCCCTACCAGTTCTTGAAAATCGTCTCCGCCGCCGCTACCGTTTCGGCGATGTCGGCGTCGCTATGCGCCGCCGAAACGAAGCCGGCTTCGAAGGCCGACGGGGCGAAATAGTGGCCAGCGGCGAGCATGGCGTGGAAGAAGCGATTGAAAGACGCCTTGTCGCATTCCATGACTTCGGCATAGCTGCGCGGGCAGCCGCTGCGAAAGTAGAGGCCGAACATGCCGCCGACCGGCTGCGCGCAAAACGCGATGCCGTGCGTTTCCGCGGCGACGGCAAGTCCAGCGCACAGCGCAGCGGTTTTCTGCGTCAGCGCTTCGTAGAAGCCGGGCGCCTGCACGAGCTTGAGCGTCGCGAGGCCCGCGGCCACGGCCAGCGGATTGCCAGACAGCGTGCCGGCCTGATAGACCGGCCCGAGCGGCGCGATTTTCTCCATGATCTCGCGCTTGCCGCCGAAAGCGCCGACCGGCATGCCACCGCCGATCACCTTGCCGAGCGTCGTCAGATCCGGGGTGATGCCGAAGGCGCCCTGCGCGCCCTTGAGGCCGACGCGAAAACCGGTCATCACTTCGTCGAAGATCAGCACCGCGCCGTGCGCGCTGCACAAGCGGCGCATGGCCTGCAGAAAGCCCGGCGCCGGCGCGATCAGGTTCATGTTGCCGACCACCGGCTCGACGATCACCGTGGCGATGCGCGCGCCATGTTCGGCGAAAGCCGCTTCGAGTTGGGCGACACTGTTGTACTCGAGCACCAGGGTGTGCTTGACGAGGTCGGCCGGAACGCCGTCCGAACTCGGATTGCCGAAAGTCAACATGCCCGAGCCGGCTTTCACCAGCAGGCTGTCGCTGTGGCCGTGGTAGCAGCCCTCGAACTTGACCAGCAGATCACGCCCGGTGAAGCCGCGCGCCAGACGAATCGCGCTCATCGTCGCCTCGGTGCCGGAGTTGACGAGACGCACCATTTCGAGCGAGGGCAGCAGTTCGCAAAGCAGGTCGGCGAGTTCGACTTCGCCTTCGGTCGGCGCGCCGAACGACAGGCCGCGCGCCGCCGCCGCCTGAACCGCCGAGACGACCTGCGGATGGGCGTGACCGAGAACCAGCGGTCCCCACGAACCGACGTAGTCGAGATAGCGCTTGCCGTTTGCGTCGGTGACGCGCGGTCCGCTGCCGCTCTCGATGAAACACGGCGTTCCGCCGACCGAACGGAAAGCCCGGACCGGCGAATTGACCCCGCCGGGAATGTGCCGCAGGGCGCGTTCGAACAACTGCTGATTGCGATCAGGCACGGGAGGTCTCCTCGAATAATCGGGCAAAGGCAATAGCGCGCGAAGCCACATCGGGCGCGGAAAACAGATCGCTGATCACGGCGAGCAGGTCGGCGCCCGCCGCCAGCAGCGCCGGGGCATTCTCCAGCGTGATGCCGCCGATGGCGCAGGCGGGAAGGTCAAGCTCCGCTCGGCAGCGAGCAAACAGCGACAGCGGTGCGAGTGGCGCTTGCGGCTTGGTCAACGACGGATAAACCGCGCCGAAAGCCACGTAGTCGGCACCGGCGGCCGCGGCCGCGCGCGCCAGTCCGAAGTCGGCGTAGCACGAGGCGCCGAGCAGTTTGTCCGGGCCGAGCGCCCGGCGCGCGGCGGCCAGGTCGCCATCGTCACCGCCGAGGTGCACGCCGTCGACGCCCAAGGCCAACGCCAACGCCAGGTCGTCATTGACGATGAAGCGCGCGCCGTAGCGCCAACAGAGCGCCCGCAGCGCGCCGGCGATTTCGCGGCGCGCGGCGGGCCCGCTGGTCTTGTCGCGATACTGGACGATGCGCACGCCGCCGCGCAGCGCCGCTTCGAGGCGCGCGATCAGCGTCGGCGCGGCGAGCCCGTCCGGGGTAATGGCATAGAGTCCGCGCGGGAAACGCCGGGCCGCGTCAGGCATGGTCTTTCCCGGCATCGGGCCGGGCACGGTAAAACCGGTCCGGAATGTACTGACCGCGGCCTGGCCGGAAGCCCGCCGCCAGGGCATGCCAAGTGAAATCCTGCGCCTGCCCCACCGCGGCGGCGAGCGGCAGACCGTGCGCCAGGCCGGCGGCGACCGCCGAGGCGATCGTGCACCCGGAGCCATGGTAGCTGCCCGGCAGGCGCTCCCAGCGATCGCTGCGCATCACGCCGGTGCTGTCATAGAGCGTGTTGACGACCTGCGGCGTATCCTCGTGCGTGCCGGTCAGCAGCACGTGGCCGCAGCCAAGCGCCAGCAGGCGCCGCGCGCATTCGGCGAGGGGCAGGTCCGCCGCGCCGTGCCCGCCGCGGCCAGCGTCGGCCAGGCGCCGCGCCTCGATCGAGTTGGGCGTGAGCAGGGTGGTGCGCGGCAGCAGCAATTCGCAGATCGCCGCGATCATCCCGGCGTCGGCCAGCGCATCGCCGCGCCCGGACGCCAGCACCGGGTCGAAAACTACCGGCAAGCCGGGGTAATCCCCTATAATCCCTGCTATGACATTGACATTTTCACGGCTGCCCAGCAAGCCGATCTTGAAAACGTCCACGGCCATGTCCGCGAGCAGCACGCGCGCCTGCCTTTCGACCCACTCCGGCGCGACGGGCAGCACGCTGTCGATGCCGGCGGTATCCTGCGCGGTCAAGGCCGTCAGCACCGACAGGCCGTGGCAACCGAGGGCCGAGAGCGTCATCAGGTCGGCCTGGATGCCGGCGCCGCCGGTTGGATCGCTGGCGGCGAAAGCCAGAACGACGGGATGGGACGCGGGCTGCGGGAGTTCTTGCATGGAAGATGCGCCGGAAAGAAAAGCCTGGCAGGCGGAAAGGCGTTTGGCTAGAATCAAGGACATTTCGCAGCGCCGATTCTACCCGAAAACCGAAAAGCGCCATGGACACCGAGATCAACGAAGACTTCCACTGCTGGATGTGCCTGACCTGCGGTTTCATTTATGACGAAGGCAAAGGTCTTCCCGACGAAGGGATCGACCCCGGAACACGCTGGGAGGATATTCCGATGAACTGGGTTTGCCCCGAATGCGGCGCGCGTAAAGAAGATTTCGAGATGGTTCAAGTCTGAGCCATTGATGTATAGTGTCAGCCGATAAGCACGAGATTCCGGGCATCAGACAGCGAGTGCGCTCTGGAGGTAGGAATTGGCCGAAGCTGCAAACTTGAGTGGCATCAAAGTGATGGTCATCGACGACAGCAACACGATCCGGCGCAGCGCGGAGATTTTTCTTGTGCAGGCCGGATGTCAGGTGGTGCTCGCCGAAGACGGCTTCGACGCCCTGGCGAAAATCGCCGACCATCAGCCTGCCGTCATATTCTGCGACATCATGATGCCGCGCCTCGACGGCTACCAGACCTGCGCCCTGATCAAGAAAAACCAGCGCTTCCGCAACACGCCGCTGATCATGCTCTCGTCCAAGGACGGCCTGTTCGACCGGGCGCGCGGGCGCATGGTCGGATCCGACCAGTACCTGACCAAGCCATTCACGAAAGACAGTCTGCTGCAGGCGGTCGCCACTTTCGCGCGTTCGCCGGCCTGATTTCATTTAGCTTAGCGCCAAGGCAATTTACGGAGTAATCATCATGCCAGTCAAAAAAATTCTCGTCGTTGACGACTCCCCCACCGAACGCCATTTTCTCGTCGAACTCCTGAGTAAGGGCGGCTACCAGGTCATCACCGCCGAGAGCGGCGAGGAAGGCATCGCCAAGGCGAAATCCGAACTGCC
>CAIXAY010000372.1 GCA_903917505.1 uncultured beta proteobacterium
GGAAGCGGTCGACAAGAAACCGGGATCGTAGGTGAACAGGCCCGACTTGGCAGCCAGGGTTCGAATATCGATGCAGTCGTTGCCATGGACCGGCGTGAGGATCGGCAATTCGATCGGATCTTGCCCGTCGATTATCAACACTGCCTTGCGTTCGGTGCTCATCAGATTCTCCCATTGAGTTTTCAAATTCACTACCGTGCGAACTTACTTTATCCTGACATCCCGCAGCATGACCACGACCTCGGCCTGCAGCGCATCGGCACACTCGCGCTTGCCGGTAATCAAAGGCCACAGTTCGAGGTCTTCCATATCCGCCAACTGGGCGAAGGCTGCTGCCTGTGGCGCGCTCAAGCTGGAAAAACGCTCGTCGAGAAAGGTGCCGAGCAGCAGATCCATTTCGCGCAAGGCACGGTGCGAACAGCGCCAGCGCAATCGGTTCAATTCGCCGGCCGCCGTGAACATCTCACTCATCGATATCGTCCTCAAGTGCTGCGCGAAAGGCAGGCCGCCCGCAAAATCCCTTACCCCAGTTCGCTATGATAATGGAAATCCTGTGTTGAATAATAAGCGCGTCGCCATTCGACCGGCTTGTCGCCGTAAGTGAGCGTGAGCCGCTCGACCAGCAGCAAGGGACTCCCCTCGGCCACCCGCAATACGCCGGCGCTCACCCGGTCGGCCGCCACGGCGCGCAGGCGTTCATCCGCGCGCACAGGATAAACGCCGTAGCGGCTCTCGAAAAGGCTGTAGAGCGACATGTCCGCAGATTTGAGTATATCGAGTGTCAGATCGGGAAACAGTTCGCCGGACAGATAGATTTCGTCAAAGATCGCCGGAACATTGGCCGAACTCAGCAGCCGGCGGACGATGATGATCGCCGCCCCGGCCTCGACGGCCAGCGTCCGCGCCACGTCCGCGCCGGCCTTGGCGCGCCAGCATTCGAGGGGAACGCTGGTCGGCGCTTGCAGTTCCCCCTCGTTGGCCGCGAGGCGCAGGAAACGCGAATAGGTATCCGGGTCCTTGTGCGTGCTGACGAAAGTGCCCTTGCCCTGGCGCCGCACCAGAAGATTCTCGGCCGACATCTCGTCGATCGCCTTGCGCACCGTGCCTTGACTCACGCCGAAACGGCCGGCCAGTTCCGCTTCGCTCGGGATGATGTCGCCCGGCCGCCATTCACCCGACTCCAGGCTGCGCGTAATCAGCGCGCGAATCTGTCGATAGAGCGGACTGAAAGTCGGGGTGGCGAATGTCGCGGCGGCGCTGTTCATGGAACGGATTTCACCACAACTTTCGCTCGCCGTCTATTTTTCTATTGACATCTTATATAAGACAGTTGTTATCCCTGATAATGATTTGACAGCCGGCGATATTCGCACTTATGATTTCGCGCTTGTCGCTAACTGGTTTCCGGCTGATACGGTTCTGGTTTTCGCCCCGCTCTTATCGTTGCCCACAGGAGTTACACCATGTCCAAAGCCCCAATCCGTGTCGCCGTCACCGGCGCTGCCGGCCAAATCGGCTACAGCCTGCTGTTCCGCATCGCCTCCGGCGAAATGCTCGGCAAAGACCAGCCGGTCGTTCTGCAACTGCTTGACCTGCCGCAAGCCCAGAAAGCCTGCGGCGGCGTGATGATGGAACTCGACGACTGCGCTTTCCCGCTGCTCGCCGGAATGTTCGCCACCGATGTTCCGGATGTCGCCTTCAAGGATGCGGACATCTGCCTGTTGGTCGGCGCCCGTCCGCGCACGGCCGGCATGGAGCGTGCCGACCTGCTCACCGCCAACGGCGCCATCTTCACCGTGCAAGGCAAATCGATCGCCGAGAACGCCAAGGAGGACGTCAAAGTTCTGGTTGTCGGCAATCCGGCCAACACCAACGCCTACATCGCCCGTGCCGCGGCGATCAAGGTCGGCCGCACCAACCCCGCGAATTACCACGGCATGATCCGCCTCGACCACAACCGCGCCCTGTCGATGGCCGCGAAGAAGGCCGACCGCCCGGTGTCCAGCCTGAAGAAAATGGTCGTCTGGGGCAACCACAGCCCGTCGATGTACGCCGACTACCGCAACTGCACTTCGAACGGCGACAGCATCAAGGCGCTGATCAACGATCCGGTCTGGAACAACGACGTCTTCCTGCCGACCGTCGGCAAGCGCGGCGCGGCGATCATCGAAGCGCGCGGCCTGTCCTCCGCCGCTTCCGCCGCCAACGCCGCGATCAACCACATCCACGACTGGGTGCTCGGCTCCGACGACTGGGTCACCCTCGGCGTTCCCAGCGACGGATCCTACGGCATTCCCAAAGGCATCATCTTCGGCTTCCCGTGCGAGTGCAAGGGCGGGTCCTACAAGATCGTCCAGGGCATCGAGATCGACGCCTACTCGCAAGAGAAGATCAACAAGACGCTCAAGGAACTGACCGACGAAGCCGACGCCGTCAAGAGCATGCTTTAGGAATAATCACTTTCCGACAAAAAGCCGCAGCGCGTCTGCGGCTTTTTTTCGTCACGACGGCAAGGGCAGAGCCGCGATCAGCCGCACGGGCAGACAACGACCTTCTTCTTCGAGCTTTCGACACCGGCCAGGATGGCATCGACCACCGCCGCGACCACACACGGCGACGGCTTGACCCTGCGGCGCCCAACACGACGAGCGCGAGCGGTGGCACCCTGAGTTCAAGCCCGCGCATGCCGAGCGGGGTGAGTTCAACGAAGATGCACCGCCCTATCATGCCGTGTCCCTCGCAGCGACTGGACAGGGCGAATTGGGGCGACTAAATCGCGTGAGTTCGACGCGCCGCGCTCCTCGCCACCGAGTTCCTCAGTGGCCGGCAGCGAGCCCGATGATCGTCTCGAAGCCACCCCAGAACATGCGCTTGCCGTCGAAAGGCATCTTCGCTGGGTCCATCGACTGCTTGAGCGCCGGATCCTCCATGACCGCCTTGCCGATGCGGTCACGGTCCGCTTTGCTCCGATACACGACCCACGCCAACGCAATCACTTCGCCGTCCTTGAGTTGCACGGCCTGCGGAAACGAGGTGAGCTTGCCGGGCTGCGCGTCGTCGCTGATCGAGTCGGAGTAATAGAGCGCACCGTGGCGCAAGTGGGCCTTGCCCCATTCCTCGGACATGCGCTTGTAAGCATCGAGCTTGGCTCGGGGGACGGGAATCACGATCGCGTCGATGTAGTGTGACATGCGAACCTCCGCTGCGGGAAAGCCGGTTTGACCGGTCGCGCCGACCGCCGTTCCGCTCGGGTTGCGACGCGCCCTCAATCCGCATGGCCTGACAAATCCCGGCCAGGTTCTACGGATTATTCCCTGCGCATGGTTCGCCTCCCGCCTTGGGACTTCAACTCAGCAAGGCACGCATGCCGTCCCCGGTGACGGTAAAATGCGCGCATTGCCATCCACCTGAAAGCGCGCCATGCGACACCCGAGCGATGTTCTGTTCCCCGGCGAGAAGCTCTTTCCCATCCTGCCTGTCGTCGACCACTATGCCGGCTCGGAAAAGCTGATGAAGAAGGCCATGCAATTGCAGAACGAACTGGGGCCGGTTTTCGACATCACCTGCGACTGCGAGGACGGCGCGCACGCCGGCGCCGAACGCGAGCACGCCGAGATGGTCGCCGCGCTGATCATGAGCGGCGACAACCGCCATCGCCGCGTCGCCGCGCGCATCCATGATTTCACGCACAGCCACTGGCAGGAGGATCTCGAGATCCTCGTCGCCGGCGCCGGCAGCCGCCTGCCCTTCATCACCCTGCCCAAGCCGCGCGGCGCCGACGACGTGCTCGCGCAGATCGTCGCGCTGCGCAAGGCCGAGGCGGCGGCAGGGCTGCCGCCGACGATTCCCGTGCATGTGCTGATCGAGACCTTCGGCGCCCTGCGCGAGGCCTGGCAAATCGCCGCCCTGCCCGGTGTCGAATCGCTCGATTTCGGCCTGATGGATTTCGTCTCCGGCCACCATGGCGCGATCCCGGCGTCGGCGATGAAGAGCCCGGGCCAGTTCGAGCACCCGCTGGTCGTCCGCGCCAAGTGCGAGATCGCCACCGCGGCGCTGGCCAACGGCGTCGTGCCGACGCACAACGTCACCACCGAACTCAAGGATCTCGAAGTGATCCGCAACGATGCGCGGCGCGCGCGCAACGAATTCGGCTTCCTGCGCATGTGGAGCATCCACCCCAACCAGATCATGCCCATCGTCGAAGCCATGCGCCCGGATTTCTCCGAAGTCGAAACCGCGACCGCCATCCTGATCGCCGCGCAGGACACGGATTGGGCGCCGATCGCCCACGAAGGGCGCCTGCACGACCGCGCCTCGTACCGCTACTACTGGGAGTTGCTGGCACGCGCCCAGGCCACCGGCATGCACCTGCCGGCCGCTGCGCAGCAGCGCTTCTTCGCCTGACGCCATGAGCATCAAGGCGCTGACGCAGGCTTTGCTGCAGTTCCGCGACGAGCGCGACTGGGCGCAGTTTCACACGCTGCGCAACCTGATCGTCTCGCTCAACCTCGAAGCCGCCGAGTTGCTCGAACTGACGCAATGGAAGAGCGATGCCGACATGGCCACGCTGCTTCATGACGACGGCACGCGCGAAGCGCTGCGCGACGAATGCGCCGACGTGCTGCTCTACCTGCTGCTGATCGCCGACAAGGCGGGAATCGATCTCGAAGCCGCGGCGCGCGCCAAGCTCGCAAAGAATGCCGGCAAGTACCCGGTCGAGAAAAGCTACGGCTCGAGCAAGAAATACACGCAGCTCGAAGATTGACGGCAGAGAAATATAACCACAACGAGCACAACGGACACAACGAAAAAATCCTGGATAAAAAGCTGTGGCCTGCATCGAGCTTGCGGATTTTATTCTTCTATTGCTTCGTGACCGTTGTGTTCGTCGTGGTTAATCGCTTTGCTGTTCCAGCGTAAAGCCCGCGCCTTCATCCAGTCCCAGCACATGCACGAGGTAAGGCATGGTCTCGGCGAGCGTCGCGTGCAGGGTCCATGGCGGGTTGATGATGAACAGGCCGCTGCCGTGCATGCCGAAGCCGTCCTTGGCCGGCGTGGTGACGCGCAGCGCGACGTTGAGCCAGCCCTTGGCCGGCAGGCGTTTCAGGCGCGCCGGCAATTCATGGGCGCCGAGGCGCGTGAGCTGCGGATACCACAGCGCGTAAGTGCCGCCGGGGAAACGCGTCAGCGACTCCTTCAAGGCGTGAAAGACCCGCTCGTAGTCCTGCTTGTCCTCGTACGACGGATCGATCAGCACCAGCGCGCGGCGCGGCGGCGGCGGCAACAGCGCCTTCAATCCGGCGAAGCCGTCGCCGGCCTCGACGACGACCTGCTTGCCGGCGGCCGAAAAATTTTCCTGCAGCAGGCGCGCGTCCTTGCTGTGCAGTTCGAAGAGCCGCAGGCGATCCTGCTCGCGCATCGTCCACAGCGCGAAATGAGGCGAACCCGGGTAGGCGCGCAGGCGCGCCTCCGGATTGATCTTGCGCACCAGTTCGACGTAAGCGGCGAGCGCCGGCGGCAGATCGTTGCGCACCCAGAGGCGGCCGATGCCGTCCTTGTACTCGGAGAGCTTGGCCGCGTAGCCGGAATCGAGCGCGTAGGCGCCGGCGCCGGCATGGGTGTCGATGTACCAGAAGGGCTTGTCTTTCTGCGCGAGGTAACGCGTCAGCTCGACGAGAACGAGGTGTTTGAGCACGTCGGCGTGATTGCCGGCGTGAAAGGCGTGGCGGTAGCTGAGCATGGGCGATGGCGGGCTAGGTCGGTCGGCGCTGGCGGCGAAGCGCTGGGCAGGCGGCGAAGCGCGAGCCCGTTCTCATGCCGCCGGCCCGCGACGTTCGGCGGCGGGCCCGGAGAAAATCCGGCGCGTTTCGCTCAGCGGTCGGCAGCCGGATCGGCATCCCCGGCCGGCGAATCCTGGCCGGCCGGCTGATCGCCGCCCGCCGGTTTCTTCTCGGCGAGTTTGCGCAGGCGCTTCTCTTCCTGCTTGCGTTTTTTTTCCAGATCTCTCTGGCGCTTTTCAAACGAGTAATTTGGTTTTGCCAAAACGTCATCCCTGATCGGCACAAGCCGAATAAAGCCCTACACTGGTTGCAAAAGCGCCGGGATACCCAGCGCCGCAGACATGCCCGGCAACATCGAAGCCAGGCGCCTAAAACTCAACGATTGCCGCCGCGGCCGGGACCACCGGCGCCCGGACCGCGCCGCTGACCGCCGAAACCACCGCCACCACCACCGCCGCCGCTGCGCGGCTCTTTCGGCCTGGCCTCATTGACCGTCACGGCCTGGCCATTCAGTTCCTTGCCGTTCAGCGCCGTGATCGCCGCCTGCGCCTGCGCTTCGGTGTCCATCTCGACAAAGCCGAAATGCCGCGAGCGCTGCGTTTCGCGATCGGTGATGACCTGCGCCGAAATCACCGTGCCGTGCGCGGCAAACATCTGCTCGAGATCGCTCTTGTTCGTTTCATCGCTCAGATTGCCGACGTGTAGCTTCTTGCCCATTGAAAGCCCTCCACGGGTGAAACGTTAAGGAGACTGCCGCACCACAATAGCAAGGCCGGGCGCCCGAGTCCAATCAAGCCGGGAAAAGCCGTCCGCACGGCCGCCTTCCCGATCGATCGCCTCAGGCCGGAACGGCGACCTCTTCGGGCAGGGCGATCTGGTTATCGACGCTGAACTGGTAGTCGCGGAAGATGTGCTCGGCGCTGAGCAGTCGGTAGCTGCCGTCGGCGAGCTTGCGCGAGGTGTCCTTGAGCCGGTAGGTGTAGTGGCCGCAGGTCCACAGATCGAAATTGCGCATCTGCGTGCACAATCAGGTCTTGTCCTTGACCGAAAGCCGCTTCACGCCCGGGTTCGCCGCGAGTTCGCGGTAATAGGCGGCGATGTACGAACAGTTGCCGCTGGCATCGAGCAGGTAGCCGTAGGCCTCGCAATTCGGGCGGATGCCGTCGCCGATCGCCGGGCTGTTGGCGAGCATGCGCATGGGGTAGCCGGTCGGCGAAATCAGGTTGACGACGATCTCGTCTTCGCTCGCCTTGAAGTACTGCTGCTGCACGTCTTCGGGCAGGCCGCACTCGCGCGCCACGGTGAAGCGCGTGGCGACCTGCACGGCCGCCGCACCGTTTTCGAGGTAGGACACCGCGTCGCTGCCGGTGAAGATGCCGCCGGCCGGAATCAGCGGGATATCGAGATGCTCGGCGGCGAGCCAGGCAGCGATCTCGGCGACGATCGTCGCCAGGTCGTAATCGGCCCAGTCCATGCCGAAGCCGAGGTGACCGCCGGCCAGCGGCCCTTCGACCACGACGTAATCAGGCAGGCGGTTGCAGCGCATCGTCTTGCGGATGAACAGCTGCAGCGCGCGCAATGACGATACGATGATGCCCAGTTTCGCGTCGCGAAACCGCGGATGGTCCTCGATCAGCGCGAACGACCCGAGGTGCAGGCCGGCGGCCAGGGTGATGCCGTCGACGCCGGCATCGAGCGCCGCCTGCATGCGCACGCGCAGGGTTTCCTTGGGCGCGTTCATGGTCAGCTTTTCCATGCAGTTGACGAAGATCATGCCAGTGCCGCGCTTGGCTTCCATGGTTCTGCCGACGTGCATCTTGGTCGCCTCGGCGAGCTGGCCGAGGTCGAACTGAACCACCGACTTGTCGGTGTTGGCGACGTTGAATTTGAACTGCTTGAGCTTGTCCTTGACGAACCTGGCGTTGAAGCGCCGGTCGGCGACCGTGTTGACCATCGCGTCGGAGATATGCCCGACGCCGCCGAGGCGCGCCGCTTCCAGCGCCAGTTCGGCGGTCGAGATATCGACCCCCATGCCGCCGGTGACGATGGGTACATACTCCTTCTTGCCGAACCTCAGGCGAAAATCATCGACACATTTCATCTACGTCCTTCCTTACCGGCCCGCTTACCACCTAGGTCATATTATCGGCGGTTCGTCCAAAACCGCGCAAGTTCGCCATTATCGCTCATCCGCCTGCCCTGTGCTGATTCGCCGGGCGCAATCGCCGCTGCCCAAGGTAAGACTGGGGGCGCCGCCCTTCGTTCAGGGCGTGTATGATCATCGGCGTAAGCAAAGCGGGAGCAGGCGATGAACGACGACATGCTGCACGACCACCCGGCGCCGGCCGCGAGCCAGATCGGCATTGCTCGTCAGGGCGTCTTCGACGCGCCGGCTTTCGAGCGCGCGGTCGGCGACCTGCTCGCCGCCTGCGGCATCGCGCCCGACCCCGTGCACATGGGCCGCACCGCGCAACGCGTGCGCGAACTGTGGCAGAAGCGCCTGCTCGGCGGTTACGACCTCGACCCGGCGAGCGCGCTCGGCGAGGGTTTCGCCGATCCGCGCCGCGACATGGTCGTGGTGCGGGGCATCGCCGTGCATGGCGTCTGCCCGCACCACCTGGTGCCCTTCCGCGGCCTGGCCCACGTTGCCTACCTGCCGGGCGGCCGCTTGCACGGTTTCGGCCGCATCGCGCGCCTGGTCGACGCCATCGGCCACCGCTTCACTTACCAGGAATGGATGACGCGCGACATCGCCGAAGCGCTGCTGCGCCACGGCCATGCGCGCGGCGCCGCCTGCGTCGTCGAGGCCGAGCAGTTGTGCCTGCTGCTCGGCGAAGACCGGCGCGGTGACGAGCGCGTCATCACGCAATCATTCACCGGCGAATTCGAAACTTCCGATCAGCTGCGCAACGAGTTCCTGCGCGCCTGCGGCGGCCCGCGCCGAGACTAGTGGCCGCTAGCGCGTGACCAGCGTCAGCACCAGGGGCGTGGTCAGCGCCGCCAGCGCGGTCGATAAAACCAGGCTGCCGGCGACCGGCCCTTCGAGCGACTCGAAATGCCGCGACATGAGGTAGACGTTGGCGCCGATGGCCATCGACGAGACCAGGACGACAACCTGCGTTTCGAGCTCGGGCAGACCGAGCAGCCACGCCAGCCCCCAGACCACGAGCGGCTGCACGATCAGCTTGAGGATAGTGATCGCGACGCTGATCTTCCAGCCGTCGCGGATGCCGTATTCGGCGAGCCCCATGCCCAGCGCGATCAGCGCCATCGGCGCTGCCGCCTGCCCGACCAGGTTGAGCGGCGTATCGACGGCCACCGGCAGGGTCCAGCCGGTCAGGCTGAACAGCGCGCCGGAAATGATGCCGACGACGATCGGATTGGTGAGCACGCCGCGCGCGGTCCTGGCCAGGCCCGGCAGGGAAAAGCTGCCGTGCTTGGCCCATTCGACCGAGACGGTGACCAGCGTCCACAGGATCAGCGCGTTGAACACCAGCACCAGCGCCACCGCCGGCAGGGCCGCGTCGCCGAGCGTGACCTTGGCCAGCGGCAGGCCGAGCATGACGATATTCGAAAACACGCCGCCCAGCCCGAACACCGATTGCGCGGTGCCGTCGAGGGCGAAGATCTTCCAGGCGACGAGCCGCCCGATCACGAAAACGATCAGGCAGGAACCGAAGAAAGCGATCAACAGGCGCGCATCGACCGGCGGCAGTTTCGAGAAGTCGCACATCAGGCGGAAGAGCAGCGCCGGCAAGGTCACGGTGAAAACGAAGCGCGTCAGGGCGTCGGACATCGCCACCGGCCAGCCGGAAAAACGCATCAGCGCATAACCGACGAAGACCAGCGAGAAAAATGGCAGGGCAATCGACAGGTGGTGCAGGAAGGTATCCATCAAAAACCGCTCTTCTTATTCCGATTGACGCTCGCGCGCAGCGCGACCCTTGCAGCCAGCCCGCGGCCGCCGGCGTCGCCAAATAATCCGCAAGTGTAAAGGATTCGATCGCGCGTGTGCGGATCGGCGATTCGCGCGACAATACGCGCCGCGTCACCGGCACCACTTTAGGCGAGCAAGCCCTACGGATGAACTCAGCAACGCATAGCGAATTGCCGCACCCTGGATACACCCTGATCGACGCCGACGCGGCGCTCGTCGTCGTCCATAAGCCGAGCGGCCTGCTCTCCGTTCCCGGACGCGGCGTCGATAAGCAGGACTGCCTGGTCACGCGCGTGCAAGCCGATTACCCGGACGCGCTGATCGTGCATCGCCTCGATTTCGACACCTCGGGCCTCCTGGTCCTGGCGCGCGGCAAGGCCATGCATCGTTGCCTGAGCATGCTGTTCCAGAGCCGCGAGGTCGACAAGCGTTACGTCGCGATCGTCGCCGGCAATCTCGCGGACAGCGCCGGCGAAATCAATCTGCCGCTCATCGTCGACTGGCCGAAGCGCCCGCTGCACAAGGTCGATTTCGAAACCGGCAAACCCTCGCTCACTTTCTATCGGGTATTGAACTACGATTCCGCGCGCGACGCTTCGCGCGTCGAACTCATCCCGGCGACCGGGCGCACGCACCAGCTGCGCGTGCACATGCAGGCGCTCGGCCATCCTATCCTCGGCGATACGCTTTACGCCGACGCGGCGACGCGCGACAAGGCCGACCGCCTGCTGCTGCACGCCGAGTACCTGGCTTTCGCGCACCCGCAAAGCGGCGCACCCTTGCGCTTCGACTGCGCCGCTCCTTTCTAGCCGAGCCAGCGTTGATCCAGCAGGGCTTCTTGAGGATGGCTCCGTTGCCGGCGCAGCCCGCCAGCGCGAAGGCACCATTGGAAAAGGACAGGTGCATTTCCAGCGGTCAGGCCGATGTGCGGGCAAGTCTTGCTATTTCGTTTGTGAGTTCGCCGGCACCGAGCGCATTCTCGAAGCGCAGGCGAGCCCGCACGCCATCCACAATGTAATCCAGTCCGTATGCATCAACGCCGATCAACCTGACGCTTGTCGCCAACTGCCTTCTCGAAAGTTCGATCAAGGCGCTCTCGTCCTTGTCGGCAAGAACTTCGACTTCATTCCAGCCCGTCGCGTCAAGCCACCCCATTTGCCCGAACCCCGCGATATACCTTGCGCGCTCGATGTGCAAACGGAAAAACATGAAGTCGAGCTCCAGGTACTGCGCCGCTTCCGGTTGGTATCTGAGATACCGGGCGGCGACTTCCGGGCTTGTCCCGAGGCACTCGAAAGTGCCGAGCAGCGTCATGCGCGCCGCGTTCTGGATATGGGCCTGTCCGGCCTCGACGACCGACAGGCTGGCCCGCGGATCGGCCAGCAAATTCTTCGTGTGTTCGGCCAGTGCGCTGATCAGCAAGACCGGCTGGTGGCGCCCGTCCGCCACCAGCGGAACGGCCGTGGCATACGGATAGCCCGCCAACTGTGTCGACTGCGTGGCCAATACCGCGTGCGAAGCCTCGTGCAAGAGATGGATCGCAGCCTCAGTGGATATTTTCATGACGACAATCGGGTAGTGACTGCGCTCAGGCAGTCGATGCGTTCAACGGGAGATCACGCAATTGCCATTTGCCTGCGCCGAGCAGTTCAAGTTCCTGCGAGTGGAAGTCGAGCAGACTGCTGCGATGACCCACGCTCACCACGATGGCCTCCGGCAGGGACCGGCGCAACAGCTGATACATCGCATACTCCAGGCCTTCATCCATGGCCGAACTCGCTTCATCGAGAAACATCACCTGCGGCCTGTTGAGCAGGATGCGGCCGATGGCGAGGCGCTGCTGCTCGCCGAGCGACAAGGTCCTCGCCCAGTCGCTTTCCTCGTCAAGGTGCGCGACCAGATGCCCGAGGTGGCATTGGCGCAGAACCTCGGCGGCCTGATCGCCGGCCGGCGCGGCGGTTGGATAGTGCAGGGCCGCGCGCAGCGTACCCAAGGGCAGGTACGGCTTTTGCGGCAGGAAGAGCGACTGTTCGAGCGGCCGGATCACCCTGCCCTCGACGTAAGGCCACAAGCCGGCGACAGCGCGCAGCAAGGTGGTCTTGCCGATGCCGGATTGACCGCGGATCAGGATCGACGAGGCGCGCGGCAATGCGAAGTCGAGGTTTTCCACCAGGACGGCGTTGGCCGGCGTTCGCACGGTCAAGGACTCGACCGCCAGCCGTTGCGCCGCTGACTCGATGCGCGCATTCGGGAGCTTTCCCGTGGCGTCAATCGAATCCAGGAAGCCGGACAGGCGATTGATGACGGCACGATAAGCGGCGAAACTGTCGTAGGAAGTCCGGAAGAACGACAAGGCGCCTTCGACCTGGCCGAAGGATTGCGCGGTCTGCATCACGTCGCCGAGCGTAATCTGCTTGCTGAGCAGGCGGGGCGCCTGAACGATGAAGGGAAAGACGACGGCCGTCTGACTGATCGCCAGGTTGAAGCCCTGGAACTTGAGCGAACGAAAGACGATCGCCCACATATTGCCGATCACGCGCCCGAAGCGCGCCAGCAGGTTGCCGCCTTCGACGCTTTCGCCGCGATAGAAGGCGATGCTCTCCCCGTATTCACGCAAGCGAATCAGCGCATAACGGAAATTCGCGCTGAGCTGTTCGTTGAGGAAACTCAGGTTGATGAGCGGCCGGCCGATCTTCAGCGCAAATACCGTCGCCACGATGACGTACAGGTACACCATGAAAACCATTGCCCGCGGGATTTCCACGCTGAACACGGTCAATGACCCCGACAGGTTCCAGAGAATGATGCTGAAGGCGAAGAGCGAAACGGTGGCGTCGAGCAGCCCCATCGAAAGCGAAAGCGAACTCGCGACAAAGCTTTCGACGTCCTGTTGAATCCGCTGGTCCGGGTTGTCGGCGCTTTGCGGCACGAACTGGCTGCGGTAGTAGGCTTGATTTTCGAGCCAGCGTTCGATCAGCGAATTCGTCAGCCAGACGCGCCAGCGGATCATGAAAGCCTGTTGCAGGTAGAAGGTCAGCAGCGCGCGGCCGACGTGGATCGCGGCCAGCGTCGCGAAGACCATCAGCATGAACCAGAAGGCCTTGGCATCGAGTTCTTGCATGGCGCTGTAAAACCCGTTGTACCAGAACGAGAAGAGAACATTGAGACGCACCGCGAACAGCGTCATGAAAACGATCACCGCAAGCCAGAGCAGCGGCAGCAGGCTGCGTTGCGGATTGAAATAGCTTGCGGCAATTCGTCGAAACTGACGACCCCATATGGTCCATCGCCCGAGCCCGGCGACCGTGACGGCCAGCCCGATCAAGCTGATGATGAAGGCTTCGCCAAGCCATGCCAGCGTGGCCAGCAGTTCATGATTCCAATCCACGAATTCTTGCTCCCGAAGAGATTTCCGAATCCCGACCACCGGGCAAGGCGCCCTCGCTCTGATCGCCGCGATACTCCTGTCTTGTTTCGGCCGGAACCACCCTGGCCGACAACCGCCACGGGCCAGAGGTTATCATACCGGTGAACATCGATCGCCGGGATGAGAAGCCGGTTTTGCCTGAAATTGAATGTCATAATGAGGTGGCGGAAATGAAAATTGTCGTGCTCGACGGGCATACGCTCAATCCGGGTGATCTAAGCTGGAGTCAGCTTGAAGAGCTCGGTGAACTGACGGTCCATGACATTACGCCGCCTGACTCGGTGGTCGAACGGATCGGCGACGCGCAAGCCGTATTCACCAACAAGACGGTGCTTACCCGCGAACATTTCGCGCAGCGCCCGAACATCGAGTTCGTCGGCCTGCTGGCGACCGGCTACAACGTCGTCGATATCGCGGCGGCCAAAGAACGTGGCATCCCGGTCTGCAATATTCCGACCTATGGCACGATGGCGGTCGCGCAGTTCGCCACGGCGCTGCTCCTCGAACTGTGCCATCACGTCGGCCGGCACAGCGACGACGTGCGCGCCGGAAGCTGGGCGAAGCACAACGAATTTTGCTACTGGCTCAACCCGCTGCTCGAACTCGACGGCAAGACCCTCGGCGTGATCGGTTTCGGGCGCATCGGCCAGGCCTTCGCGCGCATCGCGCAGGCGCTCGGCATGAACATCCTGGCCCATGACCAGTTCCCGGACCGCAGCCTGGAAAGCGCCACGCTGCGCTACGTGACGCTCGACGAGCTTTACGCCGAGTCCGACGTCATCAGCCTGCATTGCCCCCTGTTCGACAACAACAGAGGCATGATCAACCAGGCCGCCATCGCCAAGATGAAGCCCTCCGCGCTGCTGATCAATACCTCGCGCGGCCCGCTGGTCGTCGAGCAGGACCTCGCCGATGCGCTCAACAGCGGCCGGATCGCCGGCGCCGCGCTCGACGTGCTGGCGGCGGAGCCGCCGCGGGCCGACAATCCGCTGCTCGCCGCAGCCAACTGCATCGTCACCCCGCACATTGCCTGGGCGACCAGGGAAGCGAGGATGCGCATCATGGCCACCGCCGTCGAAAATCTGGTGAAATTCATCGGCGGTGCCGCCCAGAACGTGGTCAATCCATGAACGCGGGCAACTCAGCCGGCGCATCCCGATCGCCAAAGGACAAAATCAGGAGCGCTCTGACGGCGGCGCCACCTTGAACACTTCGGCCAGCGTCGTCATGCCGGCGGCGACCTTCATGGCGCCGGAGATGCGCAAGGGCTTCATCCCCTCGCGGTAAGCCAGGTCGCGGATCTTCGCCACGTCGGCATTGTCGGTGATCGCCTGCTTCATGTCCGGCGAGAGCAGCAGGATTTCGTAGACGCCGACGCGCCCGCGATAACCGGTCATGCGGCAGTCGAGGCAACCGACCGGATGGCTGAAGGTGGTCGGGCGGTTGGCTTTCCATGGCGCGACCAGCCGGTCCCACAGCACTTCGTCCTCGGGCGTCGCCGCACTCGTGCGCTTGCAATTCGGGCACAGCACGCGCACCAGGCGCTGCGCCATGACGCCGAGCACCGTCGCGGCGATCAGGTAGGACGGGACGCCGAGGTCGAGCATGCGCGTCACCGCCGCCGGCGAATCGTTGGTGTGCAGGGTGGACAGCACGAGGTGGCCGGTCAGCGCCGCCTGGATGGCCACTTCGGCGGTCTCCAGGTCGCGGATTTCGCCGACCATGATGATGTCCGGATCCTGCCGCATCAGCGCCCGCACGCCCTGCGCGAAATCGAGGTCGATCATGTTCTGCACCTGCATCTGGTTGAATGCC
>CAIXAY010000373.1 GCA_903917505.1 uncultured beta proteobacterium
ACCTAGTTGACCGAATAAATGCAGACGAGCAGGCCTATCCAGCCGCCATTGACAAAGGCTACGGCGCCGTCGCGGATGGTCAGGAAAGTGCCGGTCAGGTTGACATCGATGACCGGCTGCCACTTGTCGAGGCCCATCTTGCGATTGACCTTGCCGGTTTCCTTGTCGAGCGAGAGCATGGTGCCGTCGCGAATGATGCCGGCACATGACACGACGATATTGATTTGGCCGAAGGCATCGAGCGCGGCCTTGTAGAACTTTGCGGTTTCGGCTTCGCTCGAAACATTGGCCTGAATGCCGATGACTTCGCCGCCCATGGCCTTGATTTCGCCGACGACGCGATCTAGATTCTTCTGCACCATATCGACGAGCGCGACCTTGGCGCCGTTGCGCACGAAAAACTTGGCGACGGCTTCGCCTATCCCGTTTCCACCGCCGGTGATTACGGCAACACTTCCTTTGATTTCCATGATGATGTCCTTATTTGATAAGACTTGAAAAGGCGTTAACCACAACGCGCACAACGAACACGACGAGAACCTAAAACTTGATTTTGTTCTTTAAGGGAATTCGTTGTGGCCGTTGCGTTCGTTGTGGTTAATTGCAGTTTTCACTGTTTCGGAAAAGACGAACTGTCCTTGTCCCAGTAGATGAAGTTGGGATGCGTGACGTCGGGGCCGACGATCTTGAGGTCGCCGATCAGCGTCGGATGCGTGACATCGGGGCCGACGACCTTGATGCCGACCGGGAAGATCGCCTTGACCAGCGACCGCGCTTTCGCTTCGATTTCACTTTCGGGCAGGCCGGCGAACAGGCCGGCACCGACGTAAGCCGACTTGCCGTCGGCTTTCTTGCACGAAATATCCCAGCGGCCCTGGGCGTTCTCGACCGAAAAATCCATGTCGTTGTAAGTGAAGCTTTTCATGATTTTTCCTTTGCGTTTTGAACGGCGTGCTACTTGGGCGCTTTGAGGACCGTGATGCAGTTGGTCACCGCCGAGCCGCCGACGTTGAAAACGACGCCGACGTCGGCCTTCTTGGCCGCCACGCCGATCGGCTCGCCGATCAGTTGCTTGTAAGCCAACGCATGCATCGACGCGCCGGTGGCGCCGACCGGATGGCCTTTCGACTTGAGACCGCCCGATAGGTTGATCGCGCACTTGTCGTCACGCGTGAAGCGCCCGTCGATGTATTCGAAGCCGGCGCGGCCATTGTCCGAGAGGCCGAGCGCTTCGGTCGACAGGATCATGTTGATCGTGAAGCAGTCATGCACTTCGGCAAAATCGATGTCGGCAGGGGTGATCCCGGCTTCCTTGAAAGCCTTGGCAGCGGCGTCCTTGCCGGCCATCAGTTCGTACATGTTCGGGCGGACATTCTCGGGCAGGCGCTCGACTGAATGGCCGATGCCGGCGATTTCGACAGCGCGCTTCTTGTTGCTGACGTTGGAGGTCAGCGTCACGACCAGGCCGGCGGCACCGTCGGTGACCAGCGAGCAATCGTGCAAACGCAATGGCGGCGCAATCATCATGTTCTTGCACTTGCCCTTGGCGTCGAGTTCGTTGAGCTTCATGATGTCGGCGACAGACGCCGGGCCGTTCTTGACGTGGGCCAGCGGATTTTCGGCGCCGTTCTTGTAGCACAGCGCACCGGCCGTCCACAGCATCTTTTCCAGATCCTCGTTGGAGATGCCGTACTGTTTCTGATAGCCCTTGGCGTAAGCGGCGAACAGCATCGGGAAGGACCAGCCCTTGGCGCCTTCGCTCGGCCAGTGCGACGAGCAGGCGAGGACGTGGGTCATTTGGGGCGTCGGCAGCAGGTTCATCTTCTCGACACCGATGACCAGAACATTCTTGGCGCGCTTGGCTTCGACGGCGTAGAGCGCGTCGTAGAAAGCGACCGACGACGAGGCGCAGGCGCACTCGCAGCGGGTCATCGGCTTGAAGCGCAGGGCCGGGTCGATTTCAGCGGCGATCGGCGCGACGTGCTCCTGGTTGATGAAGGTCCCTGGCGAGCAGGAGCCAACATAGACGGCGTCGATGTCCTTGGCTTCGAGGCCCGAATCGGCGATCGCGCCGCGCCCGGCTTCGATCAACAGATCGTAATAGCTCTTGGTGTCGGTGATCAGCCCGGTCGTCTTGTCCTTCTTGACGAAGGCGCCAAACTCGGTGTTGTAGGCACCAATAATACTTGCCTGAGACATGATAATTTCCTCCGATGGATGCGATGGTGAAAAATGCTGGTGAAGTTTTGTTCGCGGCGGCGCACTGGCGACGGCTTCGGAGAAACACCCTCCCGGTCGCCGCAGCGACCAGGAGGATGTTTGAGCGAAGCAGCGCAGCCTAGACGAGGCCGGTCAGGTAGAACACGCCGATGATCACGAAGACGGCCGAGGTCTTGATCACCGTAATCGCGAAGATGTCCCTGTACGAGACGCGGTGCGTGAGGCCGGTGACCATCAGCAAGGTGATGACGGCGCCGTTGTGCGGCAGCGTGTCCATGCCGCCGGAAGCCATCGAGGCGACCCGGTGGAAGACCTCGAGCGGAATCCCGGCAGCGGCCGCGTTGGCGATGAAGCTGTCGGCCATCGCCGCGAGCGCGATGCCCATGCCGCCGGAAGCCGAACCGGTGATGCCGGCCAGCGATGTGACGGTGAGCGCTTCATTGACCAGCGGATTCGGAATCGCGGCGAGGCCCTGGGCGACGACGACAAAGCCCGGCAGCGCGGCGATGATCGAACCGAAGCCGTATTCCGACGCGGTGTTCATCGAAGCCAGCAGCGAGCCGCCGATCGCCGACTTGGAACCTTCCGAGAACCGTTCCATGACGGTGCGGCCAGCAAACACGAACACCAGCAGGATGCCGACCAGCAAAGCGCCTTCGACGGCCCACAGCGCCGACACCGATTTCACGGTCTGCACCACCGGCGCGGCGGCCTTGCCGACCGCGGCCGGCGTGAAGGACGTCGTGGCGTCGCCGTAGAGCAGCGGGATCGTCTTGGTGAACACATAGTTCATGACGCCGACCATGATCAGCGGCGAAATGGCGATCAGCGGGTTGGCGAGTTTTTCGTGTTCGTACGGGGCCGGCTCATTGACCAGTTCGATGCCCTTCACGGAGTAACCCTCGCCGGCCTTGGCTGCTTGGCGGCGACGGTATTCGAGATAGGTCATGCCGACGACCAGAATGAAGATCGCGCCTAT
>CAIXAY010000374.1 GCA_903917505.1 uncultured beta proteobacterium
ATCGTCCCCGGCGCGGCGCTACCCGCCTGCGCTTGTGCGGCCCAAATCTTGATCGGGGTTTTTTCGAAGCTCGCCGCAGCGCCCGGCGCCGGATTGAAGGCGCGTACCTGGCGCGCCCGTGGGATAGCCGGCAGACGCCAGTCGAGCGGCGCTTCAGATTTTTCGATCTTGCGCGCGTACGTGACGCCGGATTCAGGTTGCGGGACCAGCGGCATCGGCAATTGGCCCAGCGCCTCGACGATCAAGCGGGCGCCGAGCGCGGCAAGCTTTTCGTGCAGGCTGGCGGCGCTGTCGTCGTCGGCAATTGGCAGGCTGTCACTGAGCAGCACCGGGCCGGTGTCGAGGCCAGCGTCCATTTGCATGATGCACACGCCGGTCCGGCTGTCGCCGGCGAGGATCGCCCGCTGAATCGGCGCTGCGCCGCGCCAGCGCGGCAACAATGACGCGTGAATATTGATGCAGCCAAAGCGCGGCATTTCGAGTATTGGCTGCGGGAGAATCAGGCCGTAGGCGGCGACGATGAAAACATCGGCGCCGACGGCGCGCAGCCTGTCCTGCGCGGCGGGGTCTCTGAGGCTTTGCGGCTGGAAAACTTCGATCCCCGATGCCAGCGCCAGTTCCTTGACTGCCGAGGCATGCAGCGCGAGGCCGCGGCCAGCGGTCCGGTCGGGCTGGGTGAGCACGAGCGCGATTTGGTGTCCGGACGCCAGAATGGCGCGCAAGGCAAGCGCCGCAAATTGCGGCGTGCCGGCAAAAACAATCTTCATGCGGTAATCCGCGCCTGCTTGGCGAGCTTGGCCTTGATGCGCATCTGTTTGAGCAGTGAGAGGTGTTCGACAAAAACCTTCCCGTCCAGATGCTCGATCTCATGCTGCAGGCACACGGCCAGCACGCCATTGGCATCGATAGTCTGCGTCTTGCCAGCCGGGTCGAGATAACGCACCACGACACGGTCTGAGCGCTCGACCTTGTCGTAGATACCGGGCACCGAGAGGCAGCCTTCCTCGCATACCTGCACACCCGAACGCTCGAGGAGCTCGGGATTGATGAGCACCAAGAGCTGATCGCGAGTCTCCGACGCGTCGATGACGATCACCCGCTTGTGCACATCGACCTGCGTCGCGGCCAGGCCGATGCCCGGCGCTTCGTACATCGTCTCGGCCATGTCGCGCGCCAGGCGGCGGATGCTCTCGTCGACCTTTTCAACGGGCGCCGCGACGGTTTTCAGGCGCGGATCGGGATAGCGCAGTATCGGTAATAGCGGCATAAAAAGCTTGATCGAAGAAGTAATTACGTGCAGAATCCACTGCAACATCTTGAAAAACGGCGCAATATTTGCGCATTGTAGACGATGTCCATGGCGCGGGGGACTGTTCAGGTGCAGCGGCGATCCTTGTCTCGCAACTCTCGCAAACGGATGTCAGGCCAGCCAACACAGACGTCGCCGACTGTTTGTATGAGGATAACACGATGAACCGCATTATATCCGCGCTCATTCTGGTGGCGGCCGCGACGTTGTGCAGCGCTGCCGAACCGCCGCTGCAACTGGCCGCGAGCGCGCCGGAACGCCATATCGTCGTTCCCGGCGACACCCTCTGGGGAATCGCCGCGGAGTTTCTCAAGGAGCCGTGGCGCTGGCCGGAGATCTGGCGGATGAATCGCGAACAGATCAAGAATCCGAACCGCATTTTTCCAGGCGACGTGATTGTCCTCGACCGCGACGCCAGTGGCAATCCGCTGCTGCGCATGCAGGATACCAAGCTACAGCCGAAAGTCTATTCCGAAGCGATGAATCAGGCGATTCCGCCGATTCCACCCAACGTCATCGAACCCTTCGTTTCGGCGCCCTTGATCGTCGAGGTCGGCGGCCTCAACGGCGCCGCGCGTATTGTCGCCACGCAACAGGATCGTTATTTTTTGGGTAACGGCGATTTGGCTTATGTCGAGAACGCCGACGCGGCAACGCAGCAGTGGCAGATTTATCGCAACGGCAAGCCTTTGTACGACCCTGCGGATCCGAAGCAAATTCTAGGCTACGAGGCGTTTTATCTGGGCACGGCGATACAAACCAGGCCGGGCAATCCGGCGACGTTCCAGATACTGAGCGCCAAGGAGGAAGTCGCTCGCGGTGATCGCCTGGTTCCTGCCGCGCGGCCAACTTTGGTGGCCTACGTTCCGCACCGGCCAGATACGCTGATTGATGGCCGTATCATCGCGGTCTACGGCGGCGTCGGCGGCGCCCTCGGCGCCGGCGGACGCGGCTCCATCGTGTCGGTGAGCAAAGGCGCTCGAGACGGCGTCGAAATTGGTCATGTGCTGGCGCTGGAACGCAACCGCTTTGTCGTTCAGCGCGACGAAGAAGATCGTAAGATGAGCGTGCAAATCCCGCCCGAACGCATCGGGCTGCTCTTTGTGTTCCGTACCTTTGAGCATATCTCCTATGCCCTGATCGTGCAGTCGGAGGGCACCGTCGAAGCCAACGACTTCGTCCGCACCCCCTGAGAAATGATTGCCGGAGAGGCCCTGTCTAGCTGGTTAAGACTGACCCTCGTTCCGGGTATCGGCGGTGAAACACAGCGCAAGCTGTTGCAGGCGTTCGGGTTGCCCAACGCCGTTTTCGCAGCGAGCCGCAGCGCGCTGCGCGAAGTCATCGGCGACAAGAGTACGAGCCTCCTGCTTGAAACCGGCAATGCCGAGGCCGTAGCCGCAGCTTGCGTGTGGTCGGAAGGCGTCAATCAGTACATTGTCACGCTGGCCGATGCCGAGTATCCGCAGGCGCTGCTGGAAATTGCCGATCCACCGACATTGCTCTACGTACGCGGCAGAGTCGACTTGCTCAACCGACCGGCGCTGGCCATCGTCGGAAGCCGCAATCCAACGCCGCAAGGCATACATAACGCGGAGGTATTCTCGGCGGCCTTTGCCGATGCCGGTCTGGTGATCACCAGTGGCCTCGCCCTCGGCATCGACGCCGCTGCGCACCGCGGCGCGCTGGCTGCCGGCGGCGACACGGTCGC
Organism: uncultured beta proteobacterium; assembly: GCA_903917505.1. The sequence goes on from CAIXAY010000374.1 coordinate 3,018, forward strand.
TTTCATCGGTACCGGAATCGACCGAATCTATCCGGCGCGAAACCGCGATCTGGCGCGGGAGATCGGCGAACGCGGTACTATTGTTTCGGAATTTGCCATCGGCACGCCGGTCAGCGCGGCCAATTTTCCGCGCCGCAATCGCCTGATCTCCGGAATCGCGCGCGGGGTTCTCGTTGTCGAGGCGACCATCGACAGCGGTTCGCTGATAACCTCGCGCCTTGCCGGCGAACAGGGGCGAGAAGTCTTTGCCATTCCTGGGTCGATACACTCGCCGCAATCGCGAGGGTGCCACAAGTTGATCAAGCAAGGCGCCAAGCTCGTCGAGACGGCTGACGACGTTCTTGAGGAACTGCGCTGGAGTTCGACGCGAATTGCTCAGACGGAACCGGTGAGCAAGGACGCGGGTGCTTGCGATGCTTCCGCGATGGGCGATGATTTGCTCGCACTGATGGGTTTTGATCCCTGTGGGGTCGACGAACTTGCCGTGCGTAGCGGCTTGGCGGCCGATGCGCTTTCCGTGCTGCTGCTGCACCTGGAACTCGATGGTCGCGTGGCCAGCTTGCCCGGCGGCCGTTACCAGCGGCTGCCTGGGAGCTGAGTACCGGGCATCAGTTCGATCACCCGTTGCGACGCTGGCCACTTCAGTTTTTGGCGCTGCCGCTTGGCGGATGCTCCGGGGCGGACGCGCTGAGCCGCTCGGCTACGAAGGCCTCATAAATCGCGCCGATTTTCGGCCGGCACAGCGACCTCTGCTTGCCAAGCGTGGCATAGTGCTTCTATTATGCCTCGCAGCGAGGCGCTAAGCCGTAATTCCGAAGTCATAATGTTTGCCATAGCCCGGGTTAGAAAATACTCCATGAGCAAGAAGCTGATCATTGCCGAAAAACCTTCCGTCGCCGCCGACATTGCACGCGCGCTCGGGGGATTCACCAAACACGACGACTTTTTCGAAAGCGATGAATGCGTTCTTTGCTCGGCGGTGGGCCACCTCTTGGAGCTGGCCTGTCCTGAGGAGTTCGAAGTGAAGCGCGGCAAGTGGTCCTTTGCGCACTTGCCGGTCATTCCTCCGTACTTTGCGCTCAAGCCTATCGAGAAGTCTGAGCCGCGGCTCAGACTCCTGGCGCGGCTAATCAAACGCAAGGACGTCGGTAGTTTGATCAATGCCTGTGACGCCGGGCGCGAAGGCGAGTTAATCTTTAACTACATTGCCCAGCACGTCAAAACGGCCAAGCCGGTCGAGCGGCTGTGGCTGCAGTCGATGACGCAACAGGCGATCAAGGATGGTTTTTCCCGCTTGCGTGCCGGCAGCGAAATGCAGGGGCTCGCCGATGCGGCCGTCTGCCGTTCCGAGTCCGACTGGCTGGTCGGCATCAACGGCACCCGAGCGATGACCGCTTTCAATTCCAAGACCGGCGGCTTCCATCTGACGACCGTAGGTCGTGTGCAAACGCCGACGCTGGCGCTGATGGTTGAACGCGAGGACAAGATTCGCAAGTTCAAGGCCCGGGATTACTGGGAAGTCGAGGGGGTTTTCGCCTGTGCTGCCGGCGAATATCGCGGCAAATGGTTTGACGAGCGCTACAAGGGCAAGGAAGACGATGAGCACGCCCGCGCCGAACGCCTGTGGGACAGGCTACGGGCGCAGGCGCTGAAGGACAAATGTCAGGGCAAGCCAGGCATCGTTGATGAAGAGGCCAAGCCTTCGACCCAGCTTTCGCCAATGCTTTATGACCTGACCAGCCTGCAACGCGAAGCGAACGGCCGGTTCGGCTTTTCGGCCAAATCGACGCTCGGGCTGGCACAGGCACTCTACGAAAAACACAAGGTGCTGACTTATCCGCGCACCGACGCGCGCGCGCTGCCGGAAGACTATTTGCCGACGGTCAATGCGACGCTCGCCATGCTGACCGGCCAGGGTATCGGCAAAGGTCATGACGAAGCTTTGCTCGCGCGTTACTCCCCTTTCGCCCACCAGATTCTCGCGCGCAAGTGGGTTCTACCGAACAAGCGAATTTTCAATAACGCGAAGATATCGGACCACTTCGCGATCATTCCGACTCTGCAAGCGCCCAAGCATTTATCCGAGCCAGAGCAAAAACTTTATGACTTGGTGGTCAAACGTTTCCTCGCCGTTTTCTATCCGGCTGCCGAGTATTTGTTGACGACGCGGATTACGCGTGTCGAAGCGGAGCCGTTCAAGACGGAAGGCAAGGTTCTAGTTAATCCCGGCTGGTTGGCGGTTTACGGGCGCGAAGCACAGGAAGGCGATGAAGGAAATCTGGTGCCCGTTGCCTCCAAGGAGCGGGTCAATACCGAAGACATCCTGCTCAACGCCAACCAGACCAAGCCACCGGCTCGCTATTCGGAAGCGACGCTTCTGTCGGCCATGGAGGGCGCTGGCAAGATGGTCGACGACGAGGAATTGAAGGCGGCGATGGCCGGCCGCGGCCTCGGTACGCCCGCCACGCGAGCCCAGATCATAGAGAATCTGATCGGCGAGCAATACTTGCACCGAGAGGGGCGCGAACTGCAGCCGACCGCCAAGGCCTTCTCGCTGATGACCTTGCTGAACGGATTGGGCGTTCCAGAGTTGACATCGCCGGAGCTCACGGGCGGATGGGAATGGAAGCTCGCGCGCATGGAGCGTGGTGAAATGTCGCGCGCGGAGTTCATGAAGGAAATCGCCGCGATGACGCAGCACATCGTCGACCGCGCGAAGAGTTACGACAGTGACACGATTCCCGGCGATTTTGGTGAACTGACATCGCCTTGCCCCAGGTGTGGGGGAAAGATCAAGGAGACCTACAAGAAATTCCAGTGCCAGGCGTGTGACTTTGCCCTTTGGAAGATCGTAGCCGGTCGCCAATTTGAACCGCAAGAGATAGAAACCCTGCTTGGCCAGCGCAGCATCGGGCCGTTGACCGGCTTTCGCAATAAGATGGGGCGGCCGTTCAATGCAATCATCCGGCTGAATGAGCAGAATGTTCCGGAATTCGACTTTGGGCAAGGGGCCAACGGAGACTCGGGCGCGGGTGAAGATGTTGATTTTTCCGGGCGGGAAGCGCTCGGAAGCTGTCCGAAGTGCGGCGCTCGGGTTTTCGAACACGGTATGGCCTACGTCTGCGAGAAGTCTGTGCCGACCGAAGCGCAGCCCACCCCAAGCTGCGATTTCAAGACTGGCCAGATCATCCTGCAGCAGCCGATCGAGCGCGCGCAAATGCAAAAACTGCTGGCAACCGGGAAAACCGACCTGCTCGACAAGTTTGTGTCGATGCGCACCCGGCGCGCCTTCAAAGCCATGCTGGTGTGGGATGCAAGCGCTGGCAAG
>CAIXAY010000375.1 GCA_903917505.1 uncultured beta proteobacterium
CGGGCGCGCCGGTGCCGCCCGCGGGCGAGCGCGCCGCGCGAGCGGCCGGCGGCGAGGAAGAAGCGTGGCCGGCGCGCGGCGTCGACGCGTTCGGCATCACGCTGGCGGCCGAACTGGCCGCGCCGCATGGCTTCCTGCCGCGCGCGCTGGCGGCGATCAATGCGCTGATGGCTTTCGTCGGCATGATCGCGCTGCTCTTCGCGGCCTTCGTCCTGACCTATAGCGTCTTCTCGCGCTACTTGTTCAAGGCCGCCACCGACTGGCAGGACGAAGTGGCGGTGTTCTGCATCGTCGGCGCGGTCTTTCTCGCCGGCGCCTGGGTGCAGGCCCAGCGCGGGCATATCGGCATCGAGGCCATCGCCGGCCTGCTGCCGCCGGCCGTCAATCGCCTGCGGCGCATTGCCGTCGATTGCATGACCTTCGCCTTTTGCGCGTTCTTCGCCTGGAAATCGTGGACGCTGTTCCGCGAAGCCTGGGCCGATCACATGACGACATCATCGACCTTCGCGACGCCGCTGACCATTCCGTACGGATTGATGGCCACCGGGATGACGCTGCTGACCGTGCAGGTGCTGCTGCAGATCCTCACGCATTTTGCCGGCCGGCAGGATGGCGCATGAAATGAGCGTCCTCTCCATCGGCCTGCTGTTCGGCGCGGTCACCCTGATCGTGATGTTTTCGGGGATGCCGATCGCCTTCGCGCTGGGCTTCGTCGCCGTTCTGTTCATGACCGCTTTCATGCCCGCGTCCTCGCTCGACACGGTGACGCAGAACGTCTATGAGGAGATGTCGAGCATCACCCTGCTGTCGATCCCGCTGTTCATCCTCAAGGGCGCGGCGATCGGGCGCTCGGATGCCGGCCGCGACCTGTATCTGGCGATGCATGCCTGGATGCAGCGCATCCCGGGCGGCCTTGGCATCGCCAACGTGTTCACCTGCGCGCTGTTCGCGGCGATGGCCGGGTCCAGCCCGGCCACCTGCTCGGCGATCGGCAGCGCCGGAATTCCCGAGATGAGGAAGCGCGGCTACTCGCCGGGTTTCGCCGCCGGCATCATCGCCGCCGGCGGCACGCTCGGCATCCTGCTGCCGCCGTCGATCACCATGATCCTTTACGCGGTCGCCGCGGAAGTCTCGCTCGGCCGCCTGTTCCTGGCGGGCATCGGGCCGGGCCTGCTGCTCGTCGCGCTCTTCGCGCTCTATGCCATGTACAAGTTCAACCAGGAGTACCGCTTCGCCAGCGCGGCTTTCGACCGCGACGCGACGCAGTCGGCCTATCTCGAGCAAAAGACCTACACGCTCTACGAGAAGGTCGAGATGCTGCCGCGCGTACTGCCCTTCGTGATCCTGCTGATCGGCGTCATGGCCGCGCTCTACGGCGGCTACGCGACGCCGTCGGAAACGGCGGGGCTGGGCGCGGTGCTGGCGCTCGTGCTGATCGCCGTGACCTACCAGGTCTGGCGGCCGGCCGACGTGCGCCCCATCCTCAACGCGACGCTCAAGGAGTCGACCATGCTGATGTTCATCATCGGCATGTCGCTGCTCTTCTCCTACGTGATGAGCTACCTGCACATCAGCCAGTCGGCGGCCGAGGGCATCGTCGGCATGCACCTGTCGAAATGGCTGCTGCTCGCGGCGATCCTGCTGATGGTGATCGTCCTCGGCTTCTTCCTGCCGCCGGTCTCGATCATCCTGATGACCGCGCCCATCATCCTGCCGCCGCTCAAGGCCGCCGGCTTCGACCTGATCTGGTTCGGCATCCTGATGACCATCGTCATGGAAATGGGCCTCATTCACCCGCCGGTCGGGCTCAACATCTTCGTCATCAGGAACATCGCGCCGGACATTCCCCTGCACGATGTGATCTGGGGCGTGCTGCCCTTCGTCGGCCTGATGTTCGTCGCCGTCTTCATGATCTGTGCGTTTCCCCAAATCGCCACGGCGCTGCCCGACGGCGTGATGGGGCTCAAATGACCCGGGAAAGCGCTTAGCCACGACGAACATGGCGAACACCGCGAGAACAAATGATTTGCAGCATTTGGGCATCCGGATAAAACGGTGGACGGAGTGAAATGAATCTGGCGCGAAGAATATTGAGGTCTTCGTGGCTGCTATGTGCGGCCGAATCGCCAGATCTCGAAAGGATCCATTCTTTCGGTTTGTATTGCGGTCCTGCTTGCCGGCGCATTCCTTCAAGAACACTTCTTAAGGAATGCGAAGAAGAGAACACCTGCCGCCCCTGGACAGTTGAACCCTTGCGACGGTTTAGTGGACTAAGATGACGACCATGACCCGCCGAACGTCACCGCTGATCGCCATTGTTTGCGCCTTGTTATTGCTTGGCGCGCAGCAGTTTGCGTTCGCCCACTGGATCGGCCATATCGGTGCGGATGCCGGCGCGGTGTCCGTCCATGATGGCGACAACGGCGACGGGCGTTCTCA
>CAIXAY010000376.1 GCA_903917505.1 uncultured beta proteobacterium
CACATCCCAGATGCCGATGCCATGGGCGAGCACGCGCCGGCAGCGCAAGGCGTAATCGAGCTCGGGCAGCGGCTCGCCGGTCAGCGCGGCCAGCACGCGCCAGAACTGATTCTGCCGATGCGCGTAATACTGCCCGGCCGCGAGCGACGCGGGTGAAGGAAAACTGCCGAGGATCAGCGTCTCGATGCCCGCATCGATGATCGGCGGCAGGCCGACGAGCGGCGCTGATTCGTGTCTCATGAAAAGAAGGTTTCACCACAACGGGCACAACGGCCACGACGAGAACCTTAATTAATTTTTCGTTGTGCCCGTTGTGCCCGTTGTGGTTAATTGCTTCTATTTCCCCGACAGCGCCAGCATCAGCTCGTTGATGCGCTTGACGAAACCGGCCGGGTCGTCGAGCGTCCCGCCTTCGGCGAGCGTCGCCTGTTCGAACAGCAGGTTGGCCCAATCGCCGAAACGCGATTCTTCGTACTTGAGCCGCTGCACCGCCGGGTGTTTCGGATTGATTTCGAGAATCGGCTTGGTGTCGGGCGCTTTCTGGCCGGCCGCCTTGAGGATGCGCGCCAGGTTGCCGCCGAGGTCGTGCTCGTCGGCGATCAGGCAGGACGGCGAATCGGTCAGCCGCCAGGTGACGCGCACGTCCTTGACCTTGTCGCCGAGCGTTTTCTTGATCTTGTCGAGCAAGTCCTTGTATTCGTCGGCGGCCTGCTCGGCTTCCTTCTTCTCGGCCTCGTCCTCGAGCTTGCCGAGGTCGAGCCCGCCCTTGGCGACCGACTGCAGAGGCTTGCCGTCGAATTCGGTCAGGCTGCCGGTCACCCACTCGTCGACGCGGTCGGAGAGCAGCAGCACTTCGATGCCCTTCTTGCGGAAAATTTCGAGGTGCGGGCTGTGCTTGGCGGCGGTGAAGGTCTCGGCGGTCACGTAATAGATCTTCTCCTGGCCTTCCTTCATGCGCGCGACATAATCGGCGAGCGCCACGGTTTCCTCGGGCGTGTCCGCGTGCGTCGAGGCGAAGCGCAGCAGTTTGGCGATGCGCTCCTTGTTGGCGAAGTCCTCGCCGGTGCCTTCCTTGAGCACGCGGCCGAATTCCTTCCAGAACTTCGCGTATTTCTCCTGCTCGGCGGCGTCCTCGCTGTCGGCCATGCCCTCGAGCAGGCCGAGCACCTTCTTGACGCAGCCGCCGCGTATCGTCTCGATGTCGCGCGATTCCTGCAGGATCTCGCGCGAGACGTTGAGCGGCAGGTCGTTGCTATCGACGATGCCGCGCACGAAGCGCAGGTAGAGCGGCATCAGCTGTTCGGCGTCGTCCATGATGAAGACGCGGCGTACGTAGAGCTTGATGCCATGGCGCGCGTTGCGGTCCCACAGGTCGAACTGGGCGCGCTGCGGGATGTAGAGCAGCTGCGTGTACTCCTGCTTGCCCTCGACCTTGGCATGCTCGTAGGCGAGCGGATCCTCGAAGTCGTGCGCGACGTGCTTGTAGAACTCCTTGTACTGCTCGTCGCTGATTTCCGACTTGGGGCGAGCCCACAGGGCCGAAGCCTGGTTGACCGTCTCGTCCTCGTCGGTCGTCACCTGCTCCTTTTTCTCTTCGTCCCATTGCTCCTTCTTCATCACGATCGGCAGGGTGATGTGGTCGGAGTACTTGCGCACCGTCTGGCGCAGCTTCCAGCCCGACAGGAATTCGTCCTCGCCGGCGCGCAGGTGCAGTGTCACTTCGGTGCCGCGCGTCGCCTTGTCGACCATCTCGACGGTGAATTCGCCCTCGCCGGCCGATTCCCAGCACACGGCCTGGTCGGCTTCGACGCCGGCGCGCCGGGAGACCACGGTGACCTTGTCGGCGACGATGTACGAGGAATAGAAGCCGACGCCGAACTGGCCGATCAGGTGCGCGTCGCGCGCCTGGTCGCCGGTCAGCGCCGAGAAGAACTCGCGCGTTCCGGACTTGGCGATGGTGCCGAGGTGCTCGACCGCCTCGTCGCGCGACAGGCCGATGCCGTTGTCGGCGATGGTCACGGTGCGCGCCGCCTTGTCGAACGAGACCCGGATCTTGAGCTCGCTGTCGTCGCCGTACAGGCCGGCGTTGTTCAACGCTTCGAAGCGCAGGCGGTCGCAGGCGTCCGAGGCATTGGAAATGAGTTCGCGCAGAAATATTTCCTTGTTGCTGTACAGCGAGTGGATCATCAGGTTGAGCAACTGCTTGACCTCGGCCTGAAAACCCAGCGTTTCCTTGTTGGCACCCATGAAAGAACTCCGTCTAAGTGTTGGGGGGTCTGATTCCGGCTACGAGCGTATCCGGTGACGCCGGCTTACATGGGGGCGGCGCGAGCGATTTCAAGCCATGCTGCCATCAAGGACCGGCCGGCCGGTCGCCTGGACCCGGGCGCGTTTCGCCGGGCCGCAAATCGACGGTATAATAGGCAGTCGCACGGACGGCTTTACCGCATCCCTGCGCAATTCGTTCTTGCCACCTGCGGCGCTACGGCAGGGTGGTCACCGCACCCCGGGGCACAGACCCGCGTTTCGAAAGATAAAAAATGGAACCTAAAGCTGACATCGCACTGATCGGTCTCGCCGTGATGGGCCAGAACCTGATCCTGAACATGGACGACCACGGTTTTACCGTCGTCGCCTACAACCGCAGCACCGACAAGGTCGACCAGTTCCTGGCCAACGAAGCCAAGGGGACGAAGGTCCTCGGCGCGCATTCGATCGAGGAAATGGTCAGCAAGCTCAAGACGCCGCGCCGCGTGATGATGCTGGTCAAGGCCGGCAAGCCGGTCGATGACTTCATCGAGCAACTGCTGCCGCACCTCGAAGCCGGCGACATCATCATCGACGGCGGCAACTCGCTGTTCGAGGACACCAACCGCCGCCAGAAATACGTCGAGAGCAAGGGCCTCTTGTATATCGGCACCGGCGTCTCGGGCGGCGAGGAAGGCGCGCGGCGCGGGCCGAGCATCATGCCCGGCGGCTCGCCGGCGGCCTGGCCCTTCGTCAAGGACATCCTGCAGGCAATCTCGGCCAAGGTCGAGGACGGCACGCCGTGCTGCGACTGGGTCGGCGAGATGGGCGCCGGGCATTACGTGAAGATGGTGCACAACGGCATCGAGTACGGCGACATGCAGCTCATCTGCGAAGCCTACAACATCATGAAGAACGGCCTCGGCATGAGCGCCGACGAGATGCACGAAGTG
>CAIXAY010000377.1 GCA_903917505.1 uncultured beta proteobacterium
ACTGGACGCGCCATCTTGAATTCCTGATCTGAACAGAAGGGGTTGTAAGTCGGGCGGGAGTGTACCGGTCCGCCCCCTGCCGGCTCAAATGGAAAGGGCCGCTCCCCTGCGGGAACGGCCCTGTTGTATTCGCAATGCTGCGAAAGTCTCAGTGCGCGTCGGCCCAGACCTGGCGCTTGACGCCATAGAGCAGGATCGACAGCACGGCCAGGAACAACAGCACCCGGATGCCCATCTCGTGACGTTCGTTGAGATGGGGATCGGCCGCCCAATTCAGGAAGGTCGCCACGTCCTTGGCTTCGTCGGCCAGATCGTTGGGCGAGCCATCGGCGAACGTAACGGTCGCATCCTGCAGCGGCGGCGGCATCGCGATCATATGCGCGCCACGGCTGAAATAGGCGTTGTAGTAAAGCCCGTCGGGCACCGTCACGCCTGGAGGCGCATCCCTGAAGCCCTGCAGGATCGAATACACGTAGCGAACGCCGCCTTCACGCGCCTTGACGATCATCGAGAGATCCGGCGGATAGGCGCCGTTATTGGCCGCGCGGGCCGCCTTCTCGTTGGCGAAGGGGCGAATGAACTTGTCGGACGGCAGGGCCTGACGCTGGAACATGTCGCCATTGTCGTTCGGCCCGTCGGTCACCTGGTATTGCGACGCGTAGGCCTTGACCTGCTTGTCGGTGTAACCGAGGTCCTTCAGGTTGCGATAGGACAGCTCGTACAGGCCGTGACAGTTGGAGCAAACCTCATGATAAATGTAGAGGCCGCGCTGCAAGGTCGCCTTGTCGTAGGTGCCGAAGAAGCCCTCGAACGAGAATTTGCTGTCTTTCAGCGGATACTCGGTCGCCGCGTCCTTCTGCTGCGGCGTCAGGCCCGCGGTATCTTCGGCCCGACCGGGCGTGCTGCCGAAGACGAGGACTCCCGCGATCGCGACGATCGCGGCAGTCCCGGAAATGAACTGGCGAAACATTAGGGCTTCTCCATCGGCACGGCGGCGGCGCGGATGCTGCCGCCGGCCTTCTTGTGGGCTTTCAGCACTTCCTCGGTAATGCTGATCGGCAGCGGCAGGGTCTTCTCGAGCTTGCCCAGCAGCGGCGTGATGATGAGGAAATGGGCGAAGTAATAGAACGTGCCCAACTGGCCGTAGATGATGAAATTCCCCGCCGGCGGGTTGGCGCCGACCCAGCCGAGCAGGAAGCAATCCGCCACCAGCAGCCAGAAGAAGATTCGGAAGACGGGCCGGAACTGGGCGCTGCGCACCTTCGAGGTATCGAGCCAGGGCAGCGCGAACAGGATCAGGATGCCGCCGAACATGCAGATCACGCCGCCGAGCTTCGCCGGGATCACGATGATGTCCGTAAACGGGATCCCGATATTGACCGTGATGGCGCGAAGGATGGCGTAGAACGGCAGGAAGTACCAATCAGGCACGATGTGCGCCGGCGTCGACAGCGGGTTGGCCGGGATCGAGTTGTCCGGATCGCCGAAGAATTCGGGATTGAAGAAGATGAAATAGGCGTAGATCAGCAGGAAGACGGCGAGGCCGTAGGCATCCTTGGCCGTGTAGTACGGATGGAACGGCAGCGAATCCTGCGGGCCCTTCTTGTCGATCCCCAGCGGATTGTTCGAGCCATGCTGGTGGAGGGCCACCAGATGGAGGACGACCAAACCGAGGATGATGAACGGCACGAGGTAATGCAGCGCGAAGAACCGGTTCAGCGTCGGGTTGGCCACCGAAAAGCCGCCCCAGAGCAGGGTCACGATCCAGTTGCCGACATAGGGAATGGCGGAGAACAGGTTGGTGATGACGGTCGC
>CAIXAY010000378.1 GCA_903917505.1 uncultured beta proteobacterium
AAAATGTTATGTTTTGCATTGCAGTAATCCTTAACCCTTGGAAATAAGTTCTGGGATCTTATTGTTGTTCCTTTTAATTTAGGTTAGGTCATCCCAATATCGTATTCTACGAAGTACTGTAAGGTTTCTGAGCGGAAGCGGCTTTGGCAAGCTCGCTACGCGACAGCGGCGAGCCGCGGAACAGCTTGCGAATACGGTTGCGCAGCGGAATGAACGGCCTCTTAAGCGAACTGAACCACCAACGCCGATGGCAATGACGCTCGGTCGAGCGCATCGCGCGGACCCATGGTTCCCGGGTCAGGCCGCGCTTTTCGGTGGCTCGCAAAAGTTCATTCCAGAGATCGAGATTGATCTTCTGTAGGATACGCACGCGGCGGATCTGATGGTTCGTGACATCGCGTTCGAACGCTGCCGGCAGCGGAATGCTTGCGAGGCGAAAAGCCAGGATCGAGCGAATGCATTTTTCGCACCGGCAGCAATTGGCGTGATTACCCGGATTCTCGAAACAGACCCGAAGGTTTCGCAGCGCTTCGGGCCAGCTTCCGATCAGTTCTATCTTGTCGATCCGCGAACTCTCAGCGCCGTCGTCGATCACGGCGAAGTGCCGGCTCGAAAATAAGGGGTTGGTCAGCGGTGTGGATCCCCATGGCGTAATGGGTATGGCGTACGGCACGCAGTTGGGAATAAGGGCCGCATCAAAGCGCGTCCCGAGCAGGCGTAGGCCGCTGACCAGGTGCGTACCAAAACCGTGAGCCCAGACGGTGGGAAGCTCGTGGTAGTTGTTGCTCATGGGGATGCAGGGGATTGAGAGGCTACCGAGCATCGCCTGGGCACGCTTCAGCACGCCTTCGTACATGGCGGCGGCATTCGATTGGTCGAGCCAGATGTCGAAGCCGTTCATCACAACGGCGGCGCCGATGCGGCGGTTGCGCCGGCCGACGAGTTGCCGATGATGTCGCAGTGCGGTGTAAGAGGAATCGACGCCGCAGGAATAGGGAATGATCGTCTCGCCGGGCACGGCAGGCGGCGGAGCCTCGATTTCCTCGGCGGCGCGGATGAGCACCGGCTTGTACAGTTTCGGCTCCCATGCCTGCCAGATCGCCATATAGGTCTCAAGATTTCTAAGCAGCGACGGCGAAACGCGGCCTTCGATCAACACGTCGCAGCCTGCTTCCATCATCGGGAAGAGGAAGGCGATCGCGAACGGATCGGCCCAGGGAGTGACGGCGTTGCGCCAGGCCGCAGGGAGCCGCCACCAGAGACGATGCACGTGCCCGGGTGTGCGGCCGGACTCGAAGCAGGCGGCGACTTCCAGAGTGTCACCATCAACGCGGTGCGGTTCAAGGTAGACGCGGGATTGCATGGTGTTCACCCGATCACGACTCCGGCGTAGCCGACGACGCGGGGAAAGTCCCCACTGGCGGCAGCACTGTTGGTATAATCCAATCAATATTGAATTGATAAGATATTGCTTCTGACGGCTCGGAGTATAGGAGCTCCGTTTTCTCGTGTCAATGGAAATTTCCCATCCGTCGGATGCTGCTTACCGTTCGTAATCAAGCATTTTCTTCAAGGGTG
>CAIXAY010000379.1 GCA_903917505.1 uncultured beta proteobacterium
ATCACCGGCCTGCTCGGCGGTCTCGATCTGCGCAAGAGCGGGCTGCTCGGCGCCGCCGCCGGCTCGCTCGTGGCTTCGGGCCTCGGCTCAGACGCGGGCATTGTCGACCTGAAATCCACGCTCGCCTTCATGGAAAAAGGGGAAATTCTTCCCCTTTCCGACTGAAACTGCTGCACTTTCACCATTCACTCTTTTCGAGGTAACACCCTATGGCCGAAGCTGAAATCCAAAGCGGGGAAAAAGAATATTTCCTCGATATCCCCCAGAAGAACGAGACCTTCTTTCTCAAGGGCAGCGCCAACTATGACTGGGGCATGAAGAACCGCCTGGCGCGGATTTTCAATCCGCGCTCCGGCAAAACGGTGATGCTGGCCTTCGATCACGGCTACTTTCAGGGCCCGACCACCGGCCTCGAGCGCATCGACGTGACGATCCTGCCGCTGGCGCCTTTTGCCGACGCGCTGATGCTGACACGCGGCATCCTGCGTTCGGTGATCCCGGCCGCTTCGGGCAATCCCATCGTCATGCGCGCCAGCGGCGGCCCGAGCATTCTCAAGGAACTCTCGAACGAGCATCTGGCGATCGACATGGACGATGCAGTTCGCATGAACTGCTCGGCCGTTGCGGTGCAGGTCTTCATCGGCGGCGAATACGAGACGCAATCGGTGGGTAACATGACCCGGCTGGTCGATGCCGGCATGAAGGTTGGCATCCCGGTTCTCGGCGTCACGGCGGTTGGCAAGGAACTGGTGCGCGACGCCAAATACATGGGCCTGGCGACGCGGATGTGCGCCGAACTCGGCGCGGCGGTGGTCAAGACTTATTTTTGCCCGGACTTCGAGAAGGTTGCTGCCGGCTGCCCGGTTCCGCTGGTAATCGCCGGCGGCAAGAAGCTTCCCGAACTCGAGGCGCTGAAGATGGCCGCCGATGCGATCGCGCAAGGTGCGTCGGGCGTCGACATGGGCCGCAACATCTTCCAGTCCGAGGCGCCGATAGCCATGCTCAAGGCGGTGCGCAAGGTCGTGCACGACGGCTTGAACTACAAGCAGGCGCACGAATATTTCCTCGAGCTGAAGAACCAGAAGAATGGCTGAGAACGCCGTTGCTCTGGTCAGGCGATTGACCCCCGCGCTCTCCGTGGGGGTCCTGAGCGCCAACCTGATGCGCCTCGATGACGAGGTTGCGACCCTGGCCGGTTGCGGCGTCGGACTGCTGCACTTCGACGTCATGGACGGGCACGCCGCGCCCATGCTGACCGTCGGGCCGCCGTTCATCAAAGCGGTCAGGACGACGCTGCTCAAGGACGTGCACCTGATCATCGACGAACCTTGTGCGTCGATTGCCGATTACGTCGCGGCCGGCGCCGACATCCTCACCATCCATGTCGAAGGCTGCCGGCATCCGCGCGCCGCGCTCGAGTTGATCGGGCGATCGGTCAACGCTAACGATGCGCAGCGCGGCATTCTGCGCGGCGTCGCGATCAATCCGGGAACGCCGGTGGCGGCGATAGCGCCGTTGCTCGACTGCATCGACCTCGCGGTTCTGGTCGCGGTGAATCCCGGCTTTTCGGGCCAGAAATTCGCACCCAATACGCCGGCGCGCTTTGCCGAACTCAAGGCGCTCATCGCCGAATCGGGCCGCGAAATTCTCGCTGGCCTCGACGGCGGCGTGGTGCACGACAACATCGCAGCGATCGCGGCGCTTGCGCCGGACTATGTAGTCAGCGGCAGCGCGCTTTTTTCCGGCGGCGACCTGCCGGCGGCGGCGGAAAAATTCAATCGGATACTGGTGGCAAGTCGTCACACCGGCGAAAGCCGGTGTCCAGCGCCTTGATCTGGCGCTGCATTCCCGCCGGTCAGATTCCGGCTTTCGCCGGAATGACGGCGGAGTCGATAAGGATGCAGGTCGGGTTAGGCCGTTAGGCCGTAACCCGATGTCCAGGCCAAAGAAATTCTTCAATATTCAACAGGTGTATTTGCATATGAAAAACGCATGGGATGTCGAACAGTTCGGTGAATGTATCGCGGCGCATGGCGCCCAATGGGGCGATGATCTCGCGTCCTGCGTCTACCTGACCCGGCTGGTCGGCCGCGAATCGGCGCTGGCCTTGCATGGCGGCGGCAATACCTCGGTCAAGACGGCGCTCAAGGATTTTCTCGGCGAAGCGCATGAAGCCCTCTACGTCAAGGCTTCCGGATGCGACATGGCGCAGATCGCACCGCAGAATTTCGTCGCGCTCGACCGCGCCTACCTGGCGCGATTCGGCGCCCGGGAAACTTTCAGCGACCGGGAGATGGCCGAAGAGTTTGCCACCCATCAATTGCGCTGGAGCAGCGCGCGCCCGTCGATCGAAGCGCTGCTGCATGCCCTGGTCCCGGCGAAATACGTGCTGCACACGCACGCCGAAGCCGTGTTGGCCCTGACCAACCGCATCGACGCACGGGCGGTGCTGGAAGCAGCGCTCGGCAGGGAAGTCCGCGTCGTCGATTATGCTCGCGCCGGCGCCGACTTGAGCAAGGCGATTGCCAGGTCTCTGGCAGCGGACGATGGCGGCAAGGCGCTGGTGCTGATGGGCCACGGCCTGGTGACCTGGGGGGAAACGGCGCAGGAAGCCTACGCAGCGACCGTGTCCATCGTTTCGGCGGCGGAAGACTATTTGCAGCGCCATCAAGAGACGCTGTGGGTGGATCAGTGTGCCACCACGGTAGACCTCGCGCGCGCCCGCTTTGCCAAAATAGCCCCGGTGTTGCGCGGTGCGCTGACGCCGGACAGCGGCGACGCCGACCGGCCGCATCGACGCATGATCCTCAAGCTCGTCACTGCGCCGGAAATTCTTGCCGTGCTCGACTGGGAAGGCGGCGAGGCGCTGCTCAACACGCCGCCGCTGACGCCCGATTACCTGATCCGCACCAAGGCGCTGCCGCTATGGCTGGCGCCAGCCAATTTCGACGATCCCGGCATTTTTGCCGCGCAGGTCGGAACAGCACTGGCCGCGTACGAACAGGCGTACGGCGAATACATCGAAGGCAACCGCCAGCGCGCCGCCGGTGAGTTCGAGCGCGCCGATTCCCTGCCGCGCGTCGTGCTTATTCCCGGCATCGGCGCGGTGGCCTGCGGTCCCTCGGCGGCCGATGCGCAAATCGTCGCCGATATCACCGTGCAGGCGATCACGGTGAAGACCCGCATCGCGCAGAGCGGCGGCAGCTATCTGGGCCTCTCCGACGATCATCTGTTCGAGATGGAGTATCACCTGCTGCAGCAGGCCAAGCTCGTTGCGCCGCAAAGCACCGGCATCGCCATCGTCACCGGCGGCGCCGGGGCGATCGGGCACGGCATCTGCGACAAGCTCCTCGCGGAAGGCTGGCACGTCGCGCTGAGCGACCTGCAAGGGCCGAATCTGGAGGCCACCGCGGCCGCCTTCGCGCAAGACTACCCGGGCCGGGTTCTCGCCGTGGCCATGGACGTGACCGACCCGGCGTCGGTAGCCGCCGGCTATGCCCGGACGATCATGGCCTGGGGCGGCCTCGATCTGCTCATCGCCAACGCCGGCATCGCCGCCGTCGCGCCGCTCACCGAGTTGTCGATCGAGACCTTCCGCAAGCTCGAACGGGTCAATATCGAGGGGACATTGCTGACCATCGCCGAAGCCGGGCGACTGTTCAGGTTGCAGAACACCGGCGGCGACATCGTGCTGATCTCGACCAAGAACGTGTTCGCGCCCGGCGCGAAATTCGGCGCCTACAGCGCCACCAAGGCCGCTTCGCATCAGCTCGCGCGCATCGCCAGCCTCGAACTCGCCGACATCGACGTGCGCGTCAACATGGTGGCGCCGGACGCGGTGTTCGCGCACGGCCAGACCAAGTCGGGCCTGTGGGCCGCGGTCGGACCCGATCGCATGAAGGCGCGCGGTCTCGACGAAAAAGGCCTGCAGGACTATTACCAGTCGCGCAACCTGCTCAAGACCCAGGTCACGGCCGAACATGTCGGCCGCGCCGTCATGTACTTCGCGACGCGGCAGACGCCGACGACCGGCGCGACGATTCCCGTCGATGGCGGCCTGCCAGATGCGACACCGCGCTGATTAGGAGAAAGCAGATGCTCGCCGTCGAGCGCCGCAACACCATTCTTGAAACCCTGCGCCGGCAGGGCATCGTCACGGTGCTCGAACTCGCCAGGACCTTCGCGGTGACCGAGGAGACGATACGCCGCGACCTCAAGAAGCTCGAGGCGGCGAACGGCGTGGCGCGCACCTATGGCGGCGCCTACATCACCAAAACCGTGCACAGCGACATCCCGGTCAGCATCCGCGAAGGAATTTACCTCGAGGGCAAGGAAGCGATCGCCGATCTCGCGGAGCGGACCATCGTCGACGGCGACACCATCATCCTCGACTCGAGCACGACCTCGATCCATATCGCCAAGCGGCTGACCGGCAGGACCAATATCATCGTCATCACCAACAGCATCAAGGTGGTGAATGTGCTTGCCGAAGCCGAAGGCATCAAGGTGATCTGCACCGGCGGCACGCTGCGCTCGCGCCAGTGGAGCTTCACCGGGCCGTCGGCGGTGAAGAGCCTGGGCGTCTACTATGCCGACAAGGCCTTCGTGTCCTGCACCGGCATCGACCTGCAGAACGGCCTGACCGATTCCGACGAGCAGGAAGCCGAGATCCGGCAGAAGATGCTCGAGCAGGCCCAGGAAAAATTCATCATCGTCGACCAGACCAAACTCGGGAAGATTTCCTTCGCCGCCATCGCGCCGGTAGACATCGCCGACTGCATCATCACCGATCTGGAACTCGACGAGTCCTGGCGCGCCGGACTCGAGCTGCGCAAGATCCGCTATCTCTATCCGGGTCAGTGAGCGCCCTGCATGATCCTGACGGTGATGCGATCCCGTAGATAGCCGGCGATGCGCGCCCGAAATTCGGCCGAATGCGGCATGGCGATGTGCTTCCTGAAATCCTCGATCGACGTCCAGCGCTCGCAGACGACGATCATGTCTTCGTCCTTCTCCTGGTTCGGCAGTTCGGCGTCGTAGTCGCGCATCGGCGCGTATTCCAGGCAACCCGGCTCATGCGCCATGATCTGCGGGATCAGCGCGCTATAGCAGGCCAGCGCATTGGCGATATTTCCGGGCTTCAGTCTGACGTAAGCGATGACGCTGATCATTTCTTTCGTCCTTTCCATCTTGGGCGCAACGGCTTACGACAGCTGCAGAATATTCAGGTGCTTCTCCATCAGCTCGGTCAGGTCCGACGAACCGCGCTTGCGATGGCCTTCGATGAGTTCGCGCGCCCGCAGGCTGTCGCCGTGGCGAATGGCGTCGACGATCTTGGCGTGGTCCTGCGTCGAATTGATCGGATTGTTGCGGATCGAGAGCATGGTCAGGCGGGCGCGCTGCGCGCGCCCCCAGAAGCTGTCGACGAGCTCGATCAGGATGCGGTTCCCCGACAGCGCCACGAGGTGGTAGTGGAAATCTTCGTCGGCCTGCGCCCAGGCCTTGAGGTCGGCGGCATCCTGGGCAATCTTCATCGCCTTGAGCGCGGTATCCAGGGACTTGTAGTCCTTGGCGGACAGCTTTCTCGCGGCGGCGAGTTCGACGGCCAGCGATTCGAGGCTGGTGAGAATCTGATAGATCTGCTGGATGTCGGTCGCCGATATCGGCAGGACGCGCATGCCGTGGCGCGGCACGACATTAACGAGGCCGTCGCGCTGCAAACGGATCAGCGCTTCGCGCACCGGCGTGCGGCTCACCCCGAGTTCTTCGCAAAGCTCCTGCTCGAGCGCCTGGTAACCGGTGCCCCAGATGTTATAGAGAATCCGGTTCTGGATCTCGTGATAGACGTGATCGACGAGCGTCTTCTTCGGTGCTTTGCGGCCGTTGGATTTTTCGGTTTTCATGTCAGTGGTAGTTCCAATGGGCAAGGGGGTGGCCGGCGACCGGCAGCCTCAGGCTGGCGATGCTGTCGCCGAGCAGGCAACCGAGGTAAGCCGTGCGCAGGTCCGGGCCGCCGAAAGCCAGGCTGGACATGTTCTTCAGGCGTTTGCTCTTGACCTGGTCGAGATGCGGCCGGCCGAGTTCGTTGTTCTGGAACGCCTGCTCGACCCAGGCCAAATGATCGGCATCGGCGTCCTCGAGAATCAGTTCCTGCTGGCCATCGCGATGCACACGAATGATCCGGTTGCTGACGATGCTGGTGATCCACGCGCCGCCTTCGACATCGAAAGCCAGGCCGTCTGGAAAGGTGCCGGCACCGAATTCGGTAACGACCTCGCGGCGGCCAAGATCACCGCCGGCCTGGATCGGGAAGCGCGACAGGCGGCGTGCAAAAGTTTCGTTGACGTAGAGCCAGCGGCCGCTCGGATCGACGGCGGCCTCGTTCGTGTAGCCCAGCTGGTCGGCGACGATGCGCGCGCCTTGCCCGTCGACCATGACGATGAAACCGTCGGCGACATCCCGGCGGTAAGCTGCCGCGCGCGGCACTTTGCGCGTGCTGACGGTAATCCAGGTGCGCCCGGCGCGGTCGCTAAACACGAAGTTGCTCGGCGGCAGATCGACGCCATCGACGCGGTCGACAAACACGCTGACTTGGCCATCGCGCTGCAAGCGGAACACCCCGCCGAGTTCGGCGCCGAGGTCGGCGACCAGGAAAGAACCGTCGGCGTTGAGCGCGATGCCGTTGGGCCGCAATTCGCGGCCGTCGGGCGCGAGGCCGCGATAGAGGCGCTGCTCGCCGCTCGGCAGAATGTGCGCGACACCGCCGCGCCAGTCGGCCGTGTACAGGTCGCCATGAGCGGTGCTGAGGACGCATTCGGGTCGATTCAGCGCGCTGCCGACGAAAGTCAGGGACTCGGGCCCGATTGCGGCCAAAGCTTTCTGCGTGGTATGGGGAGATAATTGGGGCACAGTGGCGCCGACCGGAATGGGAATTAACGGATACCTTAATGGATTTCGAAAAGCCGGTCAAGCGCGCTGACGCAGCCTTTTGTATTGTTTTGTCATATTGTGGGCAACAGACGGCAGCCCGCGCAGTCGTTCAGACCAAGGTCATGGCCCCGGCCAGCAGTGGCATGATGGCCAGCGCACTCCGGCTCACGCCTGCCAGACGCCATAGCCCCGTTCCCGCAAAGCAATCGCCAACTCGACTTCCATGTCCCGCGCGCCGTCATAAGGCATCGGGTTATAAACGTCGTAGAGCTGCGGCAGCAGGCGCAGGCCGAATTGCCTGACGTAGCGATTGGACTGAATTCCGGCCTTGTGCTTGTCGAAGCGCAGGTCGGGATCGAGCCCGGTCATGCCGACGTAGACGCAGGGCTTGCCGATGACATAGTCGGGATTGGCCTTCATGAACCGGGCTTCGTAAAGCACGTCCTTCGACAGTTCGATCACATACACGTGATAGTGTTGACGGGTTCCCACCATTCGCCGACGATCCTGTACTGACAGCACGCCGAAGCCCGGCCAGGCGCCTTCGCCCTCATTTCGTTGACGGGCTCAGAACGAGGACTATCCAGGATACGCCGAAGCGGTCGCTGAGCATGCCGAAGCCCGGCGAAAAAAATGTTTTCGTGAGCGGCATCTTCACCTGCCCGCCCTGAACGAGCGCGTTGAATCGCCGCTCGGCTTCGGCCGCGTCGGCGACCGTCAGCGACAGCTGGAAGCCGGCGAAGCCGCTGTGCTTGCCGCTGCAATCGTCGGAGGCCATCAGGACGCTGTCGCCGATGCGGAAGCTGGCGTGCATCACCCAGTCCTCCTTGCCGGCAAGGTTAACGCCGGGTGGCGGTGCGTCCGGGCTGTCCCGGTAGCGCATCAACATTTCGGTCTTGGCGCCGACCGCCTGGGCGTAGAACGCGATCGCTTCTTCGCAACGACCGTCAAAGTGCAGATAGGGTTGGACTAGCATGATTTCTCCTTGAATTGCGCCTTGCATTGACTCACATATTCCTCCTCGCTGGCGCGTCCCGAGGGAACGCTGAAGAATCCGTCACACCGGCGAAAGCGACCGCAGGAAGTGCAGAGCCCGGTGTCCAGTGCCCGGCCTTTCTGGATTCTGGCTTTCGCCGGAATGACGAACAGGGGACGTAGTTCGCGCTTCCCTTGCGATTCCCGATTTCTTCCGCATCCCGCTCGGCAGGATCAAGCACCCGCTTTTTGAGGCGGCAGGAAAGATACGATTGGCGCGCATCACCGAAAGTTCCGCCGCGCGGCGCCGACAAAACTTGCCAAGGTGTTTCGCGCGGGAGCAATCTGCGCGCCTAAATGGACCGCGGGTCCATCGGCGCGCTTGCGCTATAATCGGTCGTTTGCGCTAATGATTCGAACAGGCGATCCCGGTCACCGCAGACTGCCGCCAGCTCACGGCGGACAAGCACAGGAATGGTGGATGACGATACGAAGCGAATTTGCATTGCTCGCCCCGCGCATTGTCGGTCTTGTCGTCCTGCTCGGGCTGTCGGCCTGCGCAAACGTGCCGCCGCACGGCGACCCGCCGCAATCTTCGGCCGCATCGTCGCCGGCTTCGCAAATGGCCGCCGCCGGATCGGCTGCCGGCCAGTCGATACAGGAAAGCGGGCAAGCCCGGCTGCACGCGCCGGCGAAAGCCCCGGCCCCCGGGGAGAGCCGCCTCCCGACCATCGAAATCGCCGCGCCGGCGCAATTGCCGCAGGCCATCGACCTGACCGCCGAGACCACCGATCTTTACGAACGCATGCGCAACGGCTTTTCCATGCCGAACATCAGCAACGATCTCGTTCTCTATCACCAGCAGTGGTACATCAACCGGCCGGATTACTTGCGCCGCATGGTCGAGCGCAGCAGTCTCTACATGCACCATATCGTCGAAGAACTTGAAAAGCGCGGCATGCCGATGGAGCTCGCGCTGCTGCCGATGGTCGAGAGCGCCTACAATCCGATGGCCTATTCGCGCGCCAAGGCGTCCGGCCTGTGGCAGTTCATTCCGGCCACCGGCAAGCGCTACAAGCTCGACCAGAACTGGTGGAAGGATGACCGGCGCGACATCGTCGCCTCGACGACGGCAGCGCTCGACTACCTGCAATCGCTCTACGAGATGCAGGGCGACTGGCACCTGGCGCTGGCCTCGTACAACTGGGGCGAGAACGCCGTCGCCCGGGCGATCGCCAAGAACCAGGCGCAGGGCCTGCCGACCGACTACCTGAGCCTGACCATGCCGCCGGAAACGCGAAACTACGTGCCCAAGCTGCAGGCCCTGAAGAATATTTTCAGCAACCCGGCGCTGGTCGCCGAGCTGGATCTGCTGAACATACCCAATCGCCCCTTCTTCGCCACCGTCACCCAGACCGCCAACATTGACGTCGCCGTCGCTGCCAAGCTGGCCGGCATGTCACAGCACGACCTGCAGGCGCTCAATCCGGCGCACAACCGGCCGGTCATCATGTCCGACACGCCGCTGATCCTGCCGGCCGACAAGGTCGACACTTTCCTCGCCAACCTCAAGGCGCGGGAGAACAGCAAACTGCCCCTGTGCTCCTGGCAGACCTACACCATGCGGCCGGGCGACAAACTGGAAAAGATCGCCCTGCGCTACGGCATGACCCTCGCCAGCCTGAAGACGACAAACGGCATTAAAGCACGCGCCAAAGTGCCGCCGGGGACAATCCTGCTGGTCGCCGCGAAGAATGGCCGCAGCTCCGACATGGCCGCGCTCGCCGGGCAAGAGCGGCCGCCGGAGGCCGATCCCGCGCCGCTTGCGCGCAAGGGCGCGGCGCCGGGCGCCGCCAACAAGAAAGCAGCGGCTTCCCGCGTGACCGCCAGCCACGGGCGTCAAGTCCGTTCCGTCCAGGTGGCGACGCCAGGCAAGAAGCTGCCGGCAGTCACCCACTACACGGTGCGGCGCGGTGACACGCTGGCGTCGATCGCCAAGCGCTTCAAGGTCGGCGCCGACGACCTGCTGCGCTGGAACCGCATGGCGCCGAACGCGCTGACCCCGGGCAAGACGCTGACCATCCAGCTCGCGCACAATCCCTGAACCGGACCGCCGCGCGCCGTCCGCCACCCCTCCAGTTATGCATATGGCAACCGGCCAGGCGGCCCGTCGCCTTTCGTCCTAAAAAGTGCTTTTAATTCCATTGGCATTTTGATACCCTATTGTCATTATCGGCGATGGTCATCGGCGCCGGCTCCGCCGATTGTCGTTCGCCAACACGACACGGGTAGGCAAATGAGAAAAGCGATGAAGTTGCAGCACAACCACTTGAACGTCGGCAGACCGCTGCCGTGGAATGTCTATGACGGCACCGACCAGTTGCTGCTGAGCCGCGGCTTCGTCATCGAACGCGAGTCGCAACTCGAGGGCCTGCTCGAGCGCGGGATGTATGTCGACGCTGCCGAGCTCGAGGCTTCCCTGGAGAAGGCGCAGGCGGCCAAGATCCTCGATCCTTTCTGGGCCTGGGACGATCTCGTGGCCAAGCTCGGTTACCAGCTTACCCGTCCGAGCGCCGAACTGGGCTTCGTCACGCGCATCAAGGACATCGCCCAGCGCGTGATGCTGCTGACCCAGCGCCACGCCGACGCGACCATCGCGATCATCATGCTGACCATGGATCAGCGCCGCTACCCGACCGTGCATTGCCTGCAGACCGCCGTGCTGTGCGACCTGGTGGCGACCCGCCTGGGCTGGGAAAGGCCGCGCCGCGGCAGCCTGATCTGCGCGGCGCTGACGATGAACATCGGCATGCACGAACTGCAACAGCAATTGACGAATCAGCGCACGCCCTTGACGCCCGAGCAGCAGGATCTCGTCAAGCAGCACCCGCTGCTCGGCGCCGACATCCTGCGCCAGGCCGGCGTGGATTCGCCGATCTAGCTGAACATCGTCGAAAACCACCATGAGACGGCCAATGGCACCGGCTATCCGCGCGGCATCCGCGAGATGGACGACGACACCGTGCTGCTGCGCACGCTCGACGTCTATTGCGCCAAGATCAGCCCGCGCATGCACCGCAAACCGATGTCCGGCACGCAGGCCGAACGCATCCTTTTCACCGACGCCGGAACGACCAGCGACAATCCTTTCATCCCGGCCCTGATCAAGGAGATCGGAATTTACCCGCCGGGCACCTTCGTCAAGCTCGCCAACGGCGAGATCGCCATCGTGCACAAGCGTTCGGCCAGTATCAACGCGCCGCAGGTGCTGAGCCTGATCAACGACAAGGGCGACCCGCTGATCGAGCCGATCCGGCGCGATACCTCGCGCGAAATGTACAAGATCGCCAAGGACGTCCTGCGCGAGACCATCCTGATCAACATCAATCCGGCGAAGATCTGGACCGACTAGTTTTCCGGGAAACGCGGCGATCTATTCGGCCGCCCGGTGGCAACGGACCGCATGCGTCGCCGAAATCTCCGTCGTTTCCGGATAGCGCACGCGGCATCCGTCGACCGCCAGCGGGCAGCGCGGGTGGAAATGGCAGCCGGCCGGCGGCCTGGCCGGCGACGGCGCTTCGCCCGCCAGGCGGATGAATTCGGGCCGCGCCTCGGCGCGCGGGCTGGGCACCGCGGCGAGCAGGGTGCGGGTGTAGGGGTGGCGCGGCGAGCGCAACACTTCGTCTACGCTGCCGCGCTCGACGATGCGGCCGAGGTACATCACCGCCACCTCATGTGCGAGATACTCGACGACGGCGAAGTTGTGCGTGATGAACAGGTAGGCGAGCCCGAGTTCGTCCTGCAGCGCCTTGAGCAGGTTGAGGATCTGCGCCTGCACGGAGACGTCAAGCGCCGAAGTCGGCTCGTCGCAAACGATCAGCTCCGGCTGCACGGCGAGCACGCGGGCGATGGCGATGCGCTGGCGCTGGCCGCCGGAGAATTCGTGCGGATAGCGCAGCGCCGCGTCCGGCGCCAGCCCGACCTGCTGCAGCAAGGCGGCGATCGCCGCGTCCGCGCCGGCATCCACATCCGCTTGCGATCCCGTCACGCCGAGCGCGCGCATGCCCTCGGCGATGATCTCGCCGACCGCGAGGCGCGGGTTGAGCGAGGCGAACGGGTCCTGGAAAATCATTTGCATGCGCCGGCGCAGCGGACGCAAGTCGCCACGCGACAGGCCCGTGAGTTCGCGCCCGGCGAGCCGCACGCTGCCGCCGCTCGGCTTGACCAGTTGCAGGATCGCCTTGCCGACCGTCGTCTTGCCGCAGCCCGACTCGCCGACCAGCGCCAGCGTGCGGCCACGTTCAATTGTCAGCGCGACGCCATCGACGGCCTTGACGTAGCCCACCGTGCGCTGCAGCACGCCGCGCCGGATCGGGAAATACACGCGCAGGTCCTGCAC
>CAIXAY010000380.1 GCA_903917505.1 uncultured beta proteobacterium
AGCGTTTCGACCGCCTCTACGATGCGCGCCTGCAGGCCGGTAAAGTAGGTCAGAAGCGTGTCGGTGGCGATCATCGCGTTAGCGTGTTATTGCGCGATGCCCAATGTCGCGACGGTATTGCATGCCGTCGAAGTGGATGCCGACGAGGGCATCGTAAGTATGCTTCTGCGCCTGTTTGACGTTGTCGCCAAGCGCCGTGACGCACAGCACGCGACCGCCCGAGGTAAGAATCTTGCTGCCTTTTTCTTCCGTGCCGGCATGGAAGATATGCACAGTCTCGCTTTCCGCCGGCAGGCCGCTGATGACATCGCCCTTGCGCGGGGTGGCCGGATAGTTCGCCGCAGCGAGGACCACGCCCATGGCCACGCGCCGGTCCCATTCGGCTTCGACCTGATCGAGCTTGCCGGCCACCGCGTGCTCGAGCAGGGTGAGCAGATTGGATTTGAGGCGCATCATGATCGGCTGCGTTTCCGGGTCGCCCATGCGGCAATTGAATTCGACCGTCTTGACCGATCCGTCCTTGCCGATCATCAGGCCGGCATAGAGAAAACCGGTATAGGGCATGCCGTCGGCCATCATCCCGCGCACGGTAGGCAGGATGATCTCGCGCATGGCCCTGGCGTGGATCTCCGGGGTGACCACCGGCGCCGGGGAATAGGCGCCCATGCCGCCGGTATTGGGGCCGGTATCGCCATCGCCGATGCGCTTGTGATCCTGGCTGGAAGCCAGCGGCAAGACGTTCTTGCCATCGACCATGACGATGAAGCTGGCTTCCTCGCCATCGAGAAATTCTTCGATGACCACGCGTGAACCTGCAGCCCCCATTTTGTTGCCGGAAAGCATGTTGTCAATGGCGCTGTGCGCATCGTCCAGCGTCATGGCCACGACAACGCCCTTGCCGGCGGCCAGTCCGTCGGCCTTGATGACGATCGGCGCACCCTGTTGCTCGACATAGGCATGGGCAGCGGCGACGTCGCTAAAGGTTTTGAAAGCCGCGGTCGGGATGTTGTGCCGGGTCATGAAGCGCTTGGCAAAATCCTTCGAACTCTCAAGCTGTGCGGCTTCCCGGGTGGGACCGAAAATTTTCAGGCCGCGTGCGCGGAAAATGTTGACGATACCTGCCGCCAGCGGTGCTTCCGGACCGACGACGGTCAGGTAAATGTCTTCCTTTTCGGCAAAATCGGCGAGAGCGACCGGGTCGGTGATAGTGATGTTTTCCACTTCGGCTTCACGTGCCGTGCCGGCGTTGCCGGGCGCAACGTAGATTTTCTGCAGGCCGGAGTTCTTGGCCAGACGCCAGGCCAGGGCGTGTTCCCGACCGCCGGAACCAATCACAAGCAATTTCATAAAAAACCTTTCGTCACCAGGTCACCGGGTGTTGTATCGATATTAAAGCCGTGAAACCTGGCACCCTTTGTGATGAGAATAATCAATGTCTGAAATGACGGGCGCCGGTAAACACCATCGCCAGTCCGTGTTCGTTGGCAGCGGCGATGACTTCTTCGTCGCGCATCGAGCCGCCGGGCTGGATGACGGCCTTGGCACCGGCTTCGGCGAGCACGTCGAGACCGTCGCGGAAGGGGAAGAAAGCGTCCGATGCGACGCAAGAACCGACGAGCGACAGGCCGGCGTTCTGCGCCTTGATGGCGGCGATCTTGGTTGAATCGACACGGCTCATCTGGCCGGCGCCTACGCCGAGTGTCATGCCGCTGCCGCAGAAGACGATGGCGTTGGATTTGACGAACTTGGCGACGCGCCAGGCAAAGAGCAGGTCTTCGATCTGCGCGGCAGTTGGCACGGCCTTGGTCACCACCTTCAGATCGGATGCCCGCACGTTGAACATGTCCGGCGTTTGCACCAGCAGGCCACCGCCGACGCGTTTCATTTCGAAGGCATGGTAGTTATTTGACAGCGGCAATTCGAGCACGCGCAGGTTCTGCTTGGCGGTGAGCATTTCCCTGGCCGCCGGCGTGTAGGCCGGGGCGATCAGCACTTCGACGAAGTGCTTGCGCTCGTTCATGGCCGCGACGATGTCGGTATCGACGGTGCCGTTGAAGGCGATGATGCCGCCGAAGGCCGAGGTGGAATCGGTCTGGAAGGCTTTTTCGTAGGCCGGCAGCAGGCTGGCGTCAATCGCCACGCCACACGGATTGGCGTGCTTGATGATGACGCAGGCTGGCGCGGCGAAGGTCTTGACGCATTCCCAGGCGGCGTCGGCGTCGGCGATGTTGTTGTAGGAGAGTTCCTTGCCCTGCAACTGCGTGTAGGCGGCGATGGCGCCGGGCGTCGGAAGCGGGTCGCGGTAGAAGGCGGCCTGCTGGTGCGGGTTCTCGCCGTAACGCAGCGTTTCGACGCGGTCGAAAGCCAGTTGCAGTTTCTGCGGGAAGGGTG
>CAIXAY010000381.1 GCA_903917505.1 uncultured beta proteobacterium
CGAACTCGCGGGCAAGATTTTTTTCACCCGCATCAGCTGAGCCGCGATGGTCGACCTGCAGCGAGTGATCGACGATCAGGTGTGCCGGCACGGCAAAGCGCACAGTTGCAGGATCGCCGCCATCCTGCGCGACCGTGTCGCGCAGCGCCGCCAGGTCGGCCAGCACCGGGACACCGCTGGAATCGGGCATGACCACGCGGGTCACGCCCAGCGGCAGCGCGCTGCCGGCAGGCATGTTCGGCCAGTCCAGCGCCGCCTCGACGGTGTCGGTGTCGGCCTCATTGCAGGCCCGGCTCCTGATCAGGTTCTCGATCAGTATGCGGGCGACATAGGGCAGGAAGGCGATGTCATGCCCGCGTTGCGCCAGCATCGCGGCGACATCGACCACCGTTCCCTGCGGCAACGTCACCGTCGGAACGTCGTGCAACTGGCCGGGCACGGTGTCTGCCACTACCCACCTCTCCGCGGGCGCCAGCGCATCAGATACGCCTCCAGCGGCCGGATCAGCGCGTATTCGGAGAGCAGCATCAGCGCAATGGTCACCACCACCCAGGCGAATACCTCGGTGGTCTGGAAATTCTGCCACGCGAAATACATGCTGTAGCCCAGACCATGCTGGCCGATGATCAGCTCGGCCAGGATCGCGGTGCGCCAGCAATAGCTGAAGCAGGCGCGCGTCCCGGCGAAGAGATAGGGATAGATCGAGGGAATGGTCACCTTGCGGATGATGCGCGACTTCTTCACGCGGAACGCGCGTGCCATCGCCTCGAGTTCGAGGTCGACCGCCTTCGCGCCCTCCCACATCGACAGCGCCATGATCGGAAAGCCGGCGATGAACACGACGAACACCACCGCATGGCCGGTTAGTCCGAACCAGATCACCGAAAAAAAACACCAGATCACCCCGGAGATCGTCTGGATCACGACGATCACCGGCCGCACCATGGTCTCGGTCAATCGCGAGTAGCCCATCGAGACGCCGGCGAGAGCGCCCATCACCAGCGCGATCATGAAGGCCGTGAACGTGCGCAGCGTGGTGTCGACGACATCGCGGACGAACGTCGGCTCCTGCATGAGCTCGGGCAACTTCGCGAAGGTTTCGGCGATGCCCGGAAACAGCGTGCGCGGAAAAATCAGCGACATGATGTGCCAGGTGATCGCGACGCCGAGCAGCGCCAGCGGCATCGGAATGGTATCGAGCGCGAACCGCTTGAGCGAGCGGGCCCAGCCGGACGGCGGCGGCGCCGCAACGGCCAGGTCTTGAGTTTCGCCGCTCACAGCGGTCACTTAGGGCGCGCCCCAGAAGGAAGCGACATCGACGCGCTGCTTGAACAGCCCAAGTTCCTGCATGCGGTCGAACGAGCCCTGAATGTCGGCGATCATCGGCGCGTTCAACTCCTGTCGCACCCAGACGTCTTCGAAGCTGCGGCGCGCTTCCTGCAATTCCTCGGGGCTCAACTTCATGGTCTCGCGTCCTGCGGAGAGTGCCATGCGGTTGGCCTGATCAGGCTCCTTGATGGTGAATTCGATCGCCTCGGACATCGCGGCTAGGAACTTCCTGATGCGCTCGCGATTTGCCTCTAGCGACGCTGCAGGAACCGCGAACGCGGTCTGGAGGAAATCCTGCTTGAAGTTCTTGCGATAAACGTCGCGCACATCGAGCGCAACCTTGAGATTGCCCGAACGCAGTGCCTGGGTGACATAAGGGTCCCAGAGCGTGATTGCATCTACGCGCTTGGTCTCCAGCGACGCGATCAGGTTGGTCGGCGCGGCGGTGATGATCTGGGCGTCGGCCTTGGGGTCGATGCCGTTGGCTCTCAGCACCACGGCTGTACCGACGTAGCTGCTGCCCGAGAGCGAGGCGACGCCAATGCGTTTGCCCTTGAGATCCTTGATGCCGGAAAACGGCGTGTCCTTGTGCACCAGGATCTTGAAGGCGAGATTGTGATAGCCCCTGACCACGCGCAGCGGCGTGCCAGCCGCATGCAGTTGGGCAAACGCCGATGTGCCGCCTTCGACGATGTCTATTTCGCCGGTGCGAAACGCGGTCAGCTGATCGTTGGTGTTGAGATAAGGCATCCACTTGATCGGGAAGCCGAGCCTGGTCTCGAGCTCGGCACGCCGCGCCTGCATCACATACATCGGCACGCTCTCGATGCCGACGATGAAGCCGACACGCAAGGGCGCAGCCTGGGCTACGACCTGGGGCGCCATCACCGTCATGGCGCAGCCGACGACGGCGGCGCACAGAAACTGCCTGCGGCTGATCGAAGCAAAACAATTGCGCTGGCTCATTGCTCTCTCCTTTGTGCGACGGTTGTCCCTGATCTACTTTTGTAATCTTCTTTTCTTGTTCAGCGCCACCTTGACGGTCTCTTGTGCGGGCGCCTCGGCGCTTTTCAGATTCGCGCGCACCTTGCGCACATGGCGCCGGGTGGCCTCCTCGGCGGCATCGCCATCGCGCGCTTCGATGGCCGCGAGTATGGCCTTGTGCTCATCGACCGACTGGGTCGAGCGCCCCTCGCCGATGGCGGAGAGTGAACGCAGCATGCGAATCAGGCTCCATGAGCCGCGCAGCATGGTCTGCAGATGTTCGTTGTGCGAAGCCCTGATCAATGCTTCGTGAAAGTCGGTGACCGCGGCGGCTGGCATGGGCGCTTTCTTGACTACGCACTCGCGCAACTGCGCAAGGTCTTCCTCGTTGGCGCGCTCCGCCGCCAGTCGCGCCGCCATGCCTTCCAGCGCTTCGCGCACCGAGAGCATGTCGTCCATTTCATGCACATGCGGCACCTTGACCGAGGTGCCCCGACGCGGCTCTATCGTGACCAGCCCCGATTGTTCGAGATGACGCAACGCCTCGCGCACCGGCGAGCGGCTGGTGCCGAACCATTTCGCGATCTCGGGCTCGGACAGGCGTTGGCCGCTTTTCAGCGTGCCCTGGAATATCAGCCGCTCGAGATGCGCCTGGATCTGACGCGCCAGCGACACCAGTTGCGGCGGCTCGATCGCTTGCGGCTCGTTCATGCGCAAACTCCTTCCTTGATGGTTGCCCGCAGCAAAGCCGCGAGCGCACGCGGCCGCTCCCCTCGCGCCACCGCATCCAGCAGCCACTGGCCCTCGCCTGACGCCGTCACCAGTGCGGCGAGCGCCGTTATCTTGGAGGCCAGCGCCGGGCCTGCGAGCGGACGCGTTGCATCCCCGAGCGCATCGTCAAGGCTGCCCTGGTGCTCGCCGCTGCGCGTCCTGATCGTGACCCGGGCAGGACGCTTTGGCGCCTGGCCATCGAATGCAGGCTGATGGCGCAACATGACGCGACCGATCAGGCCCGAGTCCAGCAATTCGCGTCGGGCGGGCGGCGAAAACGCAGCTGGCCCGGCGCTGGCGTCGGGCCAGCGCGCTGCGGCGGCCACGGCATATTCGATCGACAAAGCGGCACCTCGCGCAGTCTTCGTGCGCGCACCGGCGAAAGCCAATGCGGCGCCGGAAACCTCGACTTCGATCGCCTCGATCTCCTGTCCGGCCAATGCCGGTAGCAGATTCTGCACGATCTCCATCGGCCCATGCGCATGCCGCACGCAGGCATGCGGCTTCAAATAGCTGGCGGTGATCGCGTCAGTGCGCAAGTCCCTGGCCTGTTCCTTGACGGACACGCCGAGGGCTGCCAAAAGCCCGTTCGGGCCGTCGAGCGCGTCGGCACGTCCTGCCGTACCCGCAGCGACGAGGCGAGCCGCCGTGACGCCGCTCGCGGCGGCAAACGCCGGATGCAGCGCTTCGGCATCGGCGGGCTCCGTGTAGGCGGGAACGACGCCGCAGGCATAGCTGGCGGCAAGCCCCAGCACGCGTGCGAGATGATCGGAGGCACTCTTGTCGCCGGGTCGCACGCTGTCTCGCAGCCGCTCCAGCCAGGCCGCCGCGGTCGCGGCGCCGAAGACGCCCGCGACCGAAGTACGGTGAAAAACGCGGGGACCGGTGGCCGAGTTCAACAGCTTGCCCAGGCCGATCGTGACCGCATAGCCGCGCCAGACGGCGTCGAGAAATTCGCACCAGCTTTTATCCGTGGCGCAGGCAACCGCGAATGCGGCCGGCACGACGCAGCAGCCCGGATGACAGCCGGCCGCCGAATCGCCGTCGTCGAACTGCTGCCAGTGGGCCGCAAGCGCCAGCCATTGCGCAGCCGCCGCCGGCCGACCGTCGAGCGCGAGCCCGAATCCCATGCCCGGATCGTCCGCACCGCACTCGGCGATCAGGGCTGCACGGGCACGAAACACCGGATCGGCATGCGCGGCGACCATGCAGGCCAGGGTATCGAGCGCATGGTCCGACGCAGCCGCCATCACGGCGGCCTGATCATCAGGCTCACCGGTGGCGATCTTCGCCAAGGCATGCGCAAAAGACACTTCGTCGTCAGCCTTTGAGGCTGGCAAGGAAGGCCTGGATGCCGGCCTCGGCAACATCGTGATCTTCGGTCGCCGCACCCGAGCTCACGCCGACGGCACCGACGATCTGGCCGTCGACCACGATCGGCATGCCGCCGCCGATGATGCAGAAGCGTCCTTGCAGCAGCGTGTTCAGACCGAAAGCGGGACCGCCGGCGCCGGCTACTTCCTTGTATTCGCGCGTCGCGCGGCCGCCGCCGGCCGAGGTGAATGCCTTGTCGATCGCGATCTCGACGGCGGAAAACTTGGCGCCATCCATGCGGGTAAACAGGATCAGGTAACCGCTCTCATCGACGATCGCGATGTCCTTGGGCGTACCGACTTCGCGCGCCTTCTGCTCGCAGGCGGCCATGATCAATTTGGCCTCGGCAAGGCTCAGGCGTTTGATGTTCAACATGTTCTATCTCCGGTGTGTGTTAGGGGTCAGGTTGGTTTGATTAGAGCGGGTTGCTTTGCTAGGCCGGTGCTGATGGCGGCCTCGAAGGTGCGCAATACATTGCGTTCGGCGGCGAATATCTCGTCGCTGCCGTACATTCTCGGATAAGGCAGCTCGACCGGCATCTCGGCAAAAACACGGGTCGGCTTGGGTGTCAGCAACACGATTTTCTGCGACAAATAGCAGGCTTCCGCAAGGTCATGGGTGACGAACAAGATGGTCGTGCCCATGCGCTGCCAGATCGAGATGAGTTCCGCGAGCATCAGGCGCGCCGTGATTTCATCGAGATGACTGAAGGGCTCGTCCATCAAGATTACATCCGGGCGCGCCGCCAGCGCGCGGGCAATCGCGACCCGCTGCTGCATGCCGCCGGAGATCTGGTGCGGATAATAAGCGCGAAAATCGGCCAGCCCCATCAGTTCGAGGACATCGGTAATGCGCCGGGCAATCTCGGCCTCGGCGTTCTCGCCATCCTCGAGCACGAAGCGCAGATTCTGTTCCAGCGTCTGCCAGGGAAGCAGACGCGGCGTCTGGAAAACGAAGCCCAGGCGCACGTCCGCAAGACTGTATTTTTTCGCGTCCCGATCGGCAAACGAGACCAGGCCCGAGTTGGCTTCCATCAAGCCGCCGATGATGTGCAAGGTGACCGATTTGCCCGAGCCCGACGGGCCGAGCAGGCTGACAAAGCCGCCGGCTTCGACCGAGAAGCTGACCTCGTCGAGCACAGTCAGATCCGGCCTGCCTTTTTCGCGGAAGGTCTTGC
This sequence comes from uncultured beta proteobacterium, assembly GCA_903917505.1. The sequence continues at coordinate 5,636 of CAIXAY010000381.1, forward strand.
ACAGCCGCTCGACCCTGATGCTCAGCATCGTCGCCCCTTAACGTGAAATACGTTGCCAAGC
>CAIXAY010000382.1 GCA_903917505.1 uncultured beta proteobacterium
ACGGCATCGTCGTCGCTTGCGGTGAAGGTGCCTTGCGCTTGACCGAGTTGCAGAAGGCTGGCGGCAAGCGGCTTGCAGTTGCGCAGTTTCTTCCAGGAAATGCGCTTCGGACGGGCGCTGCCTTCGATTTGCCGAACCCTTGAATTTCAATCATCCCACCCCATTTTAGCCATCGGCACTACCGCCACAACAGAGACGATGGCAATGCTAGGCAACTGGTTCAAGACTTCCATCCTGATGGCCGCAATCATGGCGCTTTTCGCGCTCATCGGCGCCTACATCGGCGGATCGTCGGGGATGCTGCTGGCTCTCCTGTTCGGCGGGACGATGAATTTCTTCGCCTACTGGTTTTCCGACACCATGGTGCTGAAGATGTATAACGCGCGACAGGTCGACGAGGCCTCCGCGCCACAGTTCTATGCCATGGTTCGCGAACTGGCGCAGCGCGCTGGCTTGCCGATGCCGCGCGTCTACCTGATCGACGAGCCGCAGCCCAACGCCTTCGCCACCGGGCGCAATCCGGAAAATGCGGCGGTGGCGGCAACGACCGGCATCCTGCAGTTGCTGTCGGCGCGCGAATTGCGCGGCGTCATGGCGCATGAGCTCACGCATGTACAGCACCGCGACATTCTGATCTCGACGATTTCGGCGACCATGGCCGGGGCTATTTCGGCGCTAGCCAATTTCGCGATGTTTTTTGGCGGACGCGACGCCGACGGCCGACCGAGCAATCCGCTCGCCGGCATCGCCGTCGCTTTGTTGGCGCCGATCGCCGCGGCGCTGATCCAGATGGCGATCTCGCGTGCCCGCGAGTTCGAGGCCGACCGTGGCGGCGCCGAAATCTGCGGCGACCCGAATGCGCTCGCCGACGCACTGGCCAAGATCGATGCCTACGCGCACCAGATCCCTTTGCCGGCGGCCGAGGCGCATCCGGCGACCGCGCAGATGATGATCATGAACCCCTTGTCGGGCGGCGGCGTCGCCAGCCTCTTCAGCACCCATCCGGCGACCGCCGAGCGCATCGCCCGCCTGCGAGCGATGGCTGGCGGAACACTCTAGTCGCGCGCCTTTGACGCACTGAAGAGTTCGTTGAGCAGCACGGCCAGCCGGTACCCGGCCAGAGCGACACGCCGATTAGCGATCGTTCTGCTGTCTTCGTAAAAGGTTTCACTGATCGTGCTCAGCGTCTCGTTGCCGGGCGGATAAGCGCGGTCACGCGCGATCTGCCAGCTTTCGTCCAGCCATTGCGCGATCGTTGACGCCGCCGGGAGCGGCCACAGGTAGGTGTCGGCGAGACTGCGGCTCGCGGCTTCGAGGCGCTCGCCGCGCAGCCAGGGCGGGCCGGGCAGATCGTCCCAGAAGGCATGCAGTGTGGTGGTGCGCTTGCGCGGATTGAAAGGGTTGATCACCGTCAATCCGGTGCCCAGCCTGTCCGCCTTGCCCTGCGCGTCGAGCCGACTCGTCGTGTGCAGCGGTTGATGCGCATCGCCAACCAGATGGATCAACCAAGGCAACGCATAGGCGCGGTCGCGCAGGGAAGTTCCAGGCGCAGCCAATGCTCTTGCCAGTGCAGCGAGCTGCTTGTCGAGCAGACCGGAGACCATTGCGTTGGGGGCTTGCGCGTCAGGCGTGTCGACGAGCGGCCGATTGACATAGTGCCAGTCGCCGTGCCGCTCCATGTCGGGAAAACCGGGCAGGCGGGGTGTCGCCGCTTCGCTTCCCGCGCTATAGAATCGACCATCCCTGCGAATGTCGTCGGGCCAGGTGGACGCCTCGATGAAAACGCCGCGATCGTTTCGCACCGCGCCCGCCTTGTCGGCCCAGCGCGCGTAGTCGGGGTGGGCGTGCAAGAGGCGCGAAACAGCGCTGCGGCTGGGCTCGTCGAGATAATTCCAGGCAATGCACGCGACCAGCCGATGGCCGGCGGCGTTCCAGGCCAGCGCAGGCAAGGGCGGGAGCAGCAGGGCCAGAAACAGCAGCGCGCCGCAGCGCGAGGCAGCGGCCCTACCGGCGGTCAAGCGCAATGTCCTCGTGCGACGATGGATCGTCTACGGGCTCGAGATGCGTGAGCACGGTCGTGCGCGGCAAGGCCTGGCGAATATCGCCCTCCAGCCGTTCAACCAGTTCGTGGCCTCGCTGTATCGTCCATTCGCCGGGAACCAGCACGTGCAGTTCGACAAAGCGCCGCGACCCCGATTCGCGCGTGCGCAGCGCGTGGTAGTCCACGCCTTGCTGACGATAGCCGGCCAGAACGGCCAGCAGCAAACCGTGCTCGTCCGCCGGCAGGGCGCGATCCATCAGGCCTTGCGTCGAGCGGCGCAGGAGCTTCCAGCCCGTCCACACGATGTTGATTGCGACCAGTAGTCCGAGGACCGGGTCCAGCCACAGGCGGCCGCTCAGCGCTACGGCGCCGACGCCGACGATGATGCCGGCCGAAGTCCACACATCGGTCATCAAGTGGCGAGCGTCAGCTTCGAGTGTCAAGGAACCGTACTTCTTGCCGGTGGCCAGCAGGACGCGCGCCGTAAACAAATTGACGAGCGAAGCCAGCAGCGACAACGCGAGCCCGATATCAACCTGCTCCAGCGCCTGCGGATGGCGCAGGCGCTCAACTGAAGCGATACCGATGCCGACCGCGGTCAGCAGAATCAGCAGCCCCTCGAAGCCGGCCGAAAAATATTCAGCCTTGCCATGACCGTAGGCGTGATCTGCGTCGGCCGGTTGCTCGGCGACCGAAATCATGGCCAGCGCCATCAGCGCCCCGGCAAGGTTGACCAGGGATTCGAGCGCATCCGAAAGCAATCCGACAGAACCAGTCATTCGCCAGGCGACGGCTTTCAGGACGATGGTCGTCAGCGCGGCGACAATCGACAGCCAAGCGTAAGGTTTCATGGACGCATCGTTCACCCCCGCATTATGGCCGGCGAAAGCCGATCTTGTCATCATCATGCTAAACTCGATCAACCTACGGTTTTCGCGAAGCGCCGCCTTGTCTTCTTCACCTTCGAATTCTTTGCCGTCCCGCGCTGCAGCGAGCGCATCGCCGCGTGCTGTGCGGGTGCGCAAGGCGCGCCCGGCTGGCGTCGTCGCTGCAAGTAGCACGCGCCGGCCGGCGGCGGCGCTGGCTGCCGATTCGCTGGGCCTCAGCCTATTGCTTGCAGCGCGTGTGCTGGCTCTGGTTCGTCAGGGACAGAGTCTGACCCTGGCCTTGCTGGTTCTGGCCGATGAACCGCCCGCCGCCCAGGCGGCGGCGCGCGACGTGGCGTATGGCGTATTGCGTCGCTACCGCTGGGGTGAGTTCGTCCTCGGGCGATTGATGAGCAAGCCGCTGTCGCATCCGGAAACACAAGCGCTGTTGCTCGGCGCTCTTTACCGCCTGGAAACGCGTGCCGAATCGACACCGATGGTCGTCGATCAAGCCGTTGCCGCCGCCGGAGAATTAGCGGGCGGTGTGTTCAAGGGCCTGGTCAATGGCGTGCTGCGCAATTATCTGCGCCAGCGCGAGTCACTTGTCGCACTGGTCGCCGCCGACGAAGAAGCGAGCTCGCAGCATCCGCGCTGGTGGTTGGCGCGCCTGCGCCGGGCCTATCCGGAGCAATGGCCAAGTATCGTCGCGGCGGGCAATACCCAGCCGCCGCTGATCCTGCGCGTCAATCAGCGCCAGGTTACGGTCGCTGACTATACGGCAATGCTCGAAACGGCGGGCCTGTCGGCCCGGCCTCTCGGCAAACACGGTTTGCTCATGCACAAAGCCGTTTCGGTCGACGCCTTGCCTGGATTTTTCGCCGGCCTCGTTTCAGTGCAGGACGCGGGGGCGCAGCGCGCGGCCGAACTGCTGGCCCCCGCGGCAAGAGCGCGCGTTCTCGATGCCTGCGCGGCCCCCGGCGGCAAGACTGCCCACCTGCTTGAGGCCGCCGATCTCGACCTCCTGGTGCTCGATATCGACGCCAACCGGACGCAACGCATCGCCGACAATCTTCATAGGCTGCACCTGTCCGCGACAATCAAGGCCGCCGATTGCTGCGACCTTGGCAACTGGTGGGACGGCAGGCCTTTCGACGCAATCCTTGCCGATGTGCCGTGCTCAGCATCGGGCGTCGTGCGCCGTCATCCGGACATCAAGCTCCTGCGCCGCGAAAGCGATGTCCGCCGTTTTGCCCACGCGCAGTCGGTGATACTTGACACGCTGTGGTCCGTGCTCAAACCTGGCGGTCGGCTTTTGTACGCGACCTGCTCTGTCTTTCCGGAAGAAAACGGCGCGCAGATCGACGCATTCCTGATTCGCCAGCCCGGCGCTTCGCGCCTGCACGAAGAGCAACTCCTGCCGCAAAACGAAAACGACGGCTTTTATTATGCGTTGCTGCAAAAATCTGCTTAGAGCATTACTTTGCGGCCTTCTGCTCGGCGCACTCGCCGCGCAAGCGGCAGATATCAGCGTGCGCAATCCGCAGCTGACGGCGAGCGAAGATGGCTACAACATTGCCGCCGATTTCAATATCAGTTTCAACTCCAGTCTCGAGGAGGCGGTCAACAAGGGCGTGGTGCTCTACTTTGCCGCCGATTTTGAGCTCAGCCGCTCACGCTGGTACTGGTTCGACGAACAGATTGTCCGGCGCAGCAAGACCTTTCAGCTTTCCTATCACGCGCTGACCCGCCAGTATCGGTTATCGACCGGCGCCCTGCATCAGAGCTATGCGACGCTGGACGATGCGCTGCGCGTCATCTCGCGCCTGCGCAACTGGCAGGTCATCGAAAAAGGCGAGGTCAAAGCCGACCAGACCTATCTCGCCGGCCTGCGCATGCACCTGGATCTGACGCAAATGGCCAAGACCTTTCAGGTTAGCGCGCTGGCCAACAGGGACTGGAATTTGTCTTCGGATTGGCTGCGCTGGAGTTTCATCCCGGCCGAGGCCGCGTATTCAGTCACCTCGCCGCAGGCGCCGGCGGGCTTGCCCGCAGTACCGCCACCCGCCGCGCTGCCTGCCGCGAACGGCGAGCCTACGACCCCGGCCAACGGTGACGCGAAATGAGAGTGCTGATCATCGTCGCGGCGTCGTTTGGCGGCATCCTGCTCTTTCTGCTGGCCTCGGCAAGCGCCAATACGGCGCTTTTCGCGCGCCACTATCCGTGGTTGCTCGGGCTGAACGCGAGCGTCACCTTGGCGCTGTTCGCCCTGATCGTCTGGCAGGTGCGCGCGTTGTGGCAGGAGCACCGGGCCAAGGTCTTCGGCTCGCGCCTCAAGCTGCGCCTGATGTTGATATTCGGCCTGATGGCCGTGCTGCCGGGCATGCTGATTTACGCCGTATCAGTGCAGTTCGTCACCAAGAGCATAGAGACCTGGTTCGATGTGCGCGTCGAGAATGCGCTGGAGTCGGGACTCAGCCTCGGGCGTGGCGCGCTCGATTCCCTGCTTGACGACCTTGCCGAGAAGGGGCGCGCCATGGCCCTCGATCTCGGCGAGCAGACCGAGCCGCAGCGCCGCATGGCGTTGAGTCGCCTGCGCGAGCAGAATGGCGTGCAGTTCGTCGCGCTGTTCACGACCAACGGCCAGTTGCTGACCACGGCGACCAGCGATCTGGGCACCTTCATGCCGGCGCAGCCAACGCTCGAGCAGTTGCGTCAGGCTCGCGTCGGGCGCGGTTACCGCGAGATCGAAAGCGCGGGCGGCAAGGACCTGGTCCTGCGCGTCCTCGTGCCGGTATCGCCGGTCGGTCTGGGCGGCGAGACGCGAATTCTGCAGCTGACCCAGCCGGTTCCTTCCGGCCTTGCGCTCAACGCCGACCGTGTGCAGGAAGTCTATCGCGATTACCAGGAACTCTCGCTCGGTCGCCAGGGGCTGACTCGCATTTACGCGATGACGCTCACCTTGACCGTGCTGCTCGCCCTGTTTGCGGCGATTGCCGCCGCCTTTGTCTTGGCGCGCCGCCTTTCGGCGCCGCTGTCGATCCTCGCCGAAGGCACGCAGGCAGTGGCTGCCGGCGACTTTACGCCGCGCCAGGCGATCTACAGCCGTGACGAACTCGGCGTGCTGACCCAGTCCTTCAGCCAGATGACGCGCCAGCTCGACGAAGCGCGGCGTGACACCGAGCGGCATCGCGCCGAAGTCGAATCGGCGCGTGCCTACCTTGAGTCGATCCTGGCCAACCTGTCAGCCGGCGTGCTCGTCTTCGATCGCCGCTTCGTTCTGCGCACCGTCAATCAGGGCGCACAGACGATCCTCAACGACGACTTTGCGGGCCTTCTGGCACAAAACGTTGACGACTGGCCGCGCGAGCAGCAAGTCGGGCAGGCGATCCGCGAAGCTTTCGCCGAACATGGCCGGAAGGAATGGCAGACGCAGATCGAGCTCGACCGTTCGGGCGCTCTGCCGCAGATTCTGCTGTTGCGCGGAACGCAGTTGCCGGAGGGGAGCAGCGGCGGTTATGTTGTCGTTTTCGACGATGTCACACGCCTGGTTGCCGCGCAACGCAGCGCGGCGTGGGGCGAAGTGGCGCGGCGGCTGGCCCACGAAATAAAAAATCCATTGACGCCGATTCAGCTTTCCGCCGAAAGGCTGCAGATCAAGTTTGCCGACAAGCTGAGCGGGGCCGACGCCGAAATGCTCAACCGGTCGACGCAGACCATCATCAACCAGGTGCAGGCGATGAAACGCATGGTCAACGAATTCTCCGACTATGCGCGCATGCCAGCCCCAGACTTGGCGTCGCTTGATTTCAACGCGCTGATCGTCGAAGTGCTCGGACTCTACGAGACCTCGCGCGCCAGCATCAAGGCCGAACTTGCAGCGGATTTGCCGCCCGTCCTCGGTGACGCGAGCCAGTTGCGGCAGATCATTCACAATCTCCTGCGCAATGCCGAAGACGCCCAGGACGGCTTCGACGAAGCGCGGATCGTCATCGCCACGCGCGTCGCCGACGGCATGGCCGAACTCGAGGTCAGCGACTCCGGCACGGGCTTCCCGGTCGAAATCATGGCGCGTGTCTTCGAGCCCTATGTCACGACCAAGGCCCGCGGTACCGGCCTCGGCCTGGCGATCGTCAAGAAGATCGTCGATGAACACCACGGGCGCATCAGCATCAACAACCGTCAGCCAATCGGCGCCGAGGTCAGCATTCGTCTGCCACTGGCGCAGGCGCCCACGGTGGGCGCAGGCAGCCAGGCTGCAGCCTATCGATTGGGCACCGCTTTGCACGGCGATGATGATGATCGCTGATCCGTCCTTTTCCTTGGGCCCTGTCCCTCAGTCGTTTGGCGGGGGTCGATTCGAGAGTCGCCTGCGCGACTTTGACTGTTACGAGAACTGATATGGCGCAAATACTTGTCGTCGATGATGAAACGGGCATTCGCGAACTGCTCTCCGAGATTCTTGCCGACGAAGGCCACAGCGTTTGGCTGGCGGAAAATGCGGCCGCTGCGCGCAAGACGCGCAGCGAAAAGCGCCCGGATCTCGTTCTGCTCGATATCTGGATGCCGGATACCGATGGTATCTCGCTGCTCAAGGAGTGGTCGGCGGCTGGTCTATTGACCATGCCGGTCATCATGATGTCCGGGCATGGAACGATAGACAGCGCCGTCGAGGCGACGCGGATTGGCGCGTTTGATTTTCTTGAAAAGCCGATCGCCATGCAGAAGCTGTTGGCGGCCGTCAAGAAGGCGCTCAAGCATGCCGTCGCTCCGCAGAAACCGCCGCTGACGCTCGACGCCTTTGCACGCTCGCCATTGCTCAAGGACCTCAAGAAGCGGCTCGAACAGGCCGCCGCGAAAACCCCGGTGCTGCTGCTCAAGAGCGCCTCCGGCGGCATCGCCGAGATTTGCGCCCGGACCTTGCAGACGCCCAAGACACCTTGGCTCGATCTTTCCGCTTCGAGCGCGCCGCTGACCCAGGAGATGCTGGAAAGCGCCGGCGGCGGCATCCTTTTCATCGCCGACCTGATGCTGCTCGGAAAACTTCAGCAGCGCAACCTTGTTTACGCGCTGGAGCGGCTCGAGAAACACGGTCTTCAACTGGTTGCCGCGTCCACACGCCCGCTTTCGGCGCTCAGCGAAATTGGCTGGGATCCGGCGCTGGTGGCGCGCCTCGGCGAAGTTTGGGTGGCCTTGCCGCAGCTCGCCGGCCATGCCGACGACATTCCGGAAATCGCGACGTTGGTGCTTGCTCACCTGGTCGAGCGCAATGAGGTGCAGGCGCGATATTTCTCCAGCGCAGCGCTGAACGCGCTACGTCTGCACCACTGGCCGGGTGAATGGGCCGAACTTCTGGCAACGATCAAGAATCTCGCCCTCTCGGCGCTCGAAGACGAAATCTCGGCCGACGACGTAGACAGCATTCTTCAGCGCGAGGCTGGCGATGCGCCCAAACAGCCGCCCGCGCTGCCCTTGTTCGATCAGCCTTTGCGCGACGCGCGCGAGGCTTTCGAGCGGCTTTACTTCGAGCATCATCTGAAAAGTGAACGCGGCAACATGACGCGCGTCGCCGAAAAGACCGGCCTCGAGCGCACCCACTTGTATCGCAAACTGAAGCAACTTGGACTGAATCTTGGGCGGCGCAGTGAAGGACAATAGGCGCTGTGCCGACTCCAAGCGCCCGCTTTGCATGGATAATCAAGTATTGACCCAGCGACGGAACCCGACGTGACCCGACCCCGCAACGACAACTTCCTGCGCGCCCTGCTCAAGGAACCGACCGACTACACGCCGCTGTGGTTGATGCGGCAGGCTGGCCGCTATTTGCCCGAGTACTGTGAAACGCGCAAACGCGCCGGCAGCTTCTTGCAGTTGTGCAAGAGTCCGGCGCTCGCTTGCGAGGTGACCCTGCAACCGCTCTCGCGCTATGACCTCGATGCGGCCATTCTCTTTTCCGATATTCTGACGGTGCCCGATGCCATGGGGCTCGGGCTGACCTTCATTGAAGGCGAAGGCCCGAAATTCGAGCGACCGCTGCGTGAAGAATGGGCAATTCGCGATCTCAGCGCACCGGACCCTTACCATCATCTGCGCTATGTCATGGACGGCGTTTGCGAAATCCGGCGCGCGCTGGCCAATTCGGTACCGCTGATCGGTTTCGCGGGCAGCCCTTATACCCTCGCTTGTTACATGATTGAGGGCGCTGCAAGCAGCGATTTTCGCCGGGTCAAAACGATGATTTACACGCGACCCGATCTGATGCATCACATCCTGTCGGTTACCGCCGACGCCGTCGTCGCCTACCTTAATGCCCAGATCGAATCGGGCGTTCAGGCGGTGATGATTTTCGATACCTGGGGTGGCGGGCTTTCGGCCGCAGCATACGGCGAGTTTTCCTTGCACTACATGCAGCGCATCATTGCCGGCCTGCTCAAGGAAAGGGACGGCGAACGCGTTCCCTCGATTGTCTTTACCAAGGGCGGCGGCTTGTGGCTGGAGGCTATCGCCGATATCGGTTGTGACGCCGTCGGCATCGACTGGACTTTGGACATCGGCGTCGCCCGTCAGCGTGTCGGCCATAAGGTTGCCTTGCAGGGTAATCTCGACCCGAACGTGCTTTTTGCTCCGCCCGATACCATCGCCGCTGAAACAAGAAAAATCCTCGACAGCTATGGCCCGGGCGATACCGGGCACGTTTTCAATCTCGGCCATGGGATCGCGCAATGGACGCCCCCCGAACACATCACGACGCTGGTCGAAACCGTGCACAATTACAGCCGGGCGCTGCGCCGGAAGATTTAGCGCTTTGCGAAGATTCGTGTTGACTTATGCACAGAAATGGGTTCGCTGTCACAAAAGATTACAAGTTCTTTCATAATCAGCGACTTATTTATAAGCTATTGATTTTATTGTATTAAGCCCCCGCCTTTTTTTGCAGCACGAGGCCTGGGCGCTTGCCCTAGATAGCCTCCCTGCGATTCGAGACGGATTCACCCACAGACTTATCCACAGAAATTGTGCACAACTGAAAATGCCTCGATTAGTTAATGAGTTATCCGGCTTTTACAGAATTGGTGCGAGCTTTGTGTGCTAACTGAATCCCTGCCGGCCTCGCCGCTCGGCAATCTCATAACGAAAGTCATAGACAGGCCTGAATGCAGATTGCTCGTGTTGCGTTAGATGTTCCTTTGCATCGCTTTTTTGATTATCTTGTTCCGCCGAGCGAGATGGTTTCGACGGCCGACGTCGGGCTCCGCGTCCGTGTTCCCTTTGGCCGTCAGTCGAAAATTGGAATCCTCGTCGAGCTCGCGCCGGCCAGCGACATCCCTGTCGCCCAGCTCAAATCGTTAGAAGCCGTGTTGCGCGATCTGCCGCCTTTGCCGGCGGACTGGTTCCGCCTGAGCGAATTTTGCGCGGCCTACTATCAGGTCGCGCTCGGCGAGGTCATGCTGACCACGCTGCCCGCCGGCCTGCGTCGTATCGATCCACCCAAAGCACGCAGCCAGCGGCGTGTGGCGAAAGCACCGCCGCCGCACGCCCCGCCTGAATTGACGGCCGAGCAACTGGCGGCGTTAGCGACGATGGCCGATGCCGGTTCGGGCTTTCACGCCTATTTGTTGCACGGCGTGACCGGTAGCGGCAAGACGGAAGTCTATTTACGCTTGATCGAGCGTGCACTGGTAAAGGGTCGGCAGGTGCTGCTGCTCGTTCCGGAAATAAATTTGACGCCGCAGCTCGAAGCCCGCGTGTCGGCGCGTTTTCCTGGCGCCGGACTGGTCAGTCTGCACAGCGAACTCACCGAAGCGGCGCGCACGCGCAACTGGCGCGCAGCATACGAAGGGACAGCACGAATCGTTCTTGGCACGCGGCTGGCGATTTTTACGCCGATGCCCGAGCTCGGCCTGATCGTCGTCGACGAAGAGCACGACAGTTCATTCAAGCAGCAGGACGGAATGCGCTATTCGGCGCGCGACGTCGCAGTCTTTCGGGCTCGCGAACGCGGCGTCCCTATCGTTCTCGGCTCGGCGACACCCTCGCTGGAGAGTTGGGCGAATGCCACCGACGGCCGGACTCCGGCCCGTTACACTTTGCTCTCGCTGCGGCAGCGCGCCGTCGAGAACGCCCGCCTGCCGGTCGTCCAGCGCATCGATACGCGGCGCGAAAAACTCGCGGATGGCCTGTCCGGAGCGCTGCTCCTGGCGATTGAAAAACGGCTCGCGCGCGGCGAACAAAGCCTGATCTTTCTCAATCGCCGCGGCTATGCGCCGGTGCTGGCCTGTACCGGCTGCGGCTGGATTTCGCATTGCACGCGCTGCGCTGCCAACCTCGTGCTGCATCTTGCCGACGGTCGTCTGCGCTGTCATCACTGTGGCTTTGAAAGCCGCGTGCCGAAAGCCTGCCCGACCTGCGGCAATCAGGACATCCAGCCCTTTGGCCGCGGCACGCAGCGGCTTGAAGCCGTCCTCGCCGAGCGTTTTCCGAAGGCGCGCGTGCTGCGCGTGGACCGCGATTCGGCCAAGAGCCGCAAACAGTGGGAAACGCTGGTCGAAAAGATTTACAGCGGCGAGGCCGATATCCTGGTCGGCACCCAGATGCTGGCCAAGGGGCACGATTTTCCCAAGCTGACGCTAGTTGGCGCGCTCGGTGCCGATGCAGCGCTGTTTGCCTCCGATTGGCGTTCGCCGGAGCGCCTGTTCGCCCAGTTGATGCAGGTTGCCGGTCGCGCCGGTCGCGCCGAGCTACCCGGTGAAGTGCTGATCCAGACGCAGTTTCCCGATCACCCCTTGTACGCCGCACTGGTTCGTCACGACTATCGGGCTTTTGCCGACGAGCAGCTCAAGGAGCGCGAGCAGGCCGGTTTCCCGCCCTATAGCTCGCAGGCCATGTTGCGCGCCGAGGCGCCGCAGATCGCCGACGCCCTGGCTTTTCTAGCCACTGCGCGCGCCTGGCCGGAGGCCGCCGCGCATGCGGCCGTCATGCTCTACGATCCCGTGCCGATGCGTCTCGCGCGACGCGCCAACCTGGAGCGCGCGCAACTGCTGATCGAGTCGCCATCGCGCCGCGCACTACAGGTTTTTCTTAGCGCGTGGTGTCGCGCCATCGACGGCATCAAGGCGCCGTCGCGACTGCACTGGCATCTCGAGGTGGATCCGCTCGAGTTTTGAGTCTCTGAGCCGTCACGCGAGCTAAGCCGCGTGCTGCCGGCTGGCCGCGAGACATGCGTGGATCTGCGCGACCGCGGCGGCGCCTTCGCCGACTGCCGCGGCGACGCGCTTGGTCGAATTGGCGCGCACATCGCCGATCGCGAAAACGCCCGACACCGAAGTCTCCAAGGGGAAAGGGCGGCGGACTTTCTGTCCGGCTGGCGAGGGCACAAGGGTGTCGGCCGGCAAGTCGCTGCCGGTGCACACGAAGCCCTTGTCGTTTACCCTGACGCCGCAACCGGCGAGCCATTGCGTGTTCGGTTCGGCACCGACGAAGAGGAACAAACGCCGGATCGCTTTCGTCTCTTCTTCGCCATTCCCCTGGTTCCGCCAGCGCACGCTGCTCAAACCGTCATCGCCACCGCTGATGCCGACGATATCGGCGCCGAGGCGAACGGTGACGTTGGCCAAGGAGGCGATGCGGTCGACGAGATAGCGCGACATATTTTTGCCAAGATCGGATCCGCGAATCAGCAAGTGCACGTGCGCCGCGCTGCCCGCCAGATAAACCACCGCCTGACCGGCAGAATTGCCGCCGCCAACGAGGACAACTTCTTCGTGCGCGCACAGCCTGGCTTCGATCGGCGAAGCCCAGTAATAGACGCCGCGGCCTTCGAAGCGGGCCAGATCGGTGATGGGCGGGCGGCGGTATGTCGCGCCTGCGGCGATGACCACCGTTCGCGACAGCACCCGCGAGCCGCAATCGAGTGCCAGCGTGAAAGGCGAGTCGGCGCAGTCGAGTTGCGTCACGCCGACCGGCACCGCGACATCGGCGCCGAATTTCTGCGCTTGCACGAAAGCGCGTCCGGTGAGCGCCTGGCCGGAAATTCCGGTCGGAAATCCGAGATAATTCTCGATCCGCGCACTCGCGCCCGCTTGCCCGCCGATCACGTGCTTGTCGAGCACGAGGACCGACAGTCCTTCCGATGCGGCATACACTGCCGCCGCAAGCCCGGCCGGCCCGGCTCCGACAACGACGACATCGTAGATATGCCCGGCTTGCAGGGCCGGATACATCCCGAGCCGGCGCGCCAGTTCCTGCTCGGCCGGACACTTGAGCACCGTGCCGTCGGGACAAATGACCAGCGGCAAGTCCTCCGGAGGCGACGGATGGAGTCGCATGACTTCGTCAGCGGCGTGATCGCGCAGTGGATCCATCGCCGTGTGCGGATGCCCGTTGCGCGACAGGAAGCCCTGCAGGCGCACCATGTCGGCCGTGCCGGGCGGTCCAATCAGTACCGGACCGCCGGCGCCGGTCTCAATCAGTCCGACCCGGCGCAAGATCAGCGCACGCATGATGCGCGAGCCGAGTTCGGCTTCGGCGATCACCAGGGCGCGCAGGGCCGCCGGTTCGATCAAAAGGGCTTCGACCGCGTCGAGCGCCTGGCCGTCAACGAGTGCCGGACGCCCGGACAACTGGCCGACCTCGGCGATGAATTGCCCGACGGAATGCTCCACGATGGGCGTCTTGTCGCTCAAAGCGTTCTTGCGCGTAATCGCGACGCGCCCGCGCAGAATGACGAACATCCCCGGTCCCGGCTTGCCTGCCTGAAACAGGAATTCGCCGGCCTGCCAGCTAAGGACCTTGCCGAAGCGGCGCAGGCGATCGATTTCGGCGTCGTCGAGTTGCGGAAAGATCTGCTCGCGCCGTTGTTCCAGATGTGGCGGAAGCCCCGAAAAGGCGGCAGGTGCGAGCACGTTCGCCGCATCGTCGACAGAATCGCCCTCGACGGCAGGCGCCGCCATGAGCGCGGTCATCGCCAATGTCTCGGCAGCGGATGTGGTGTCTGCTTGCCGGCAAAATCGAGCATTTCCTCGTCGATGTAGCACCAACCCCACGACTCAGGTGGAGAGTACGATTCAATGATCGGATGGCCGGTGGCCAGAAAGTGCTTGGTCGCGTGCCGGTTCTTCGAACTGTCGCAGCAACCGATGTGTCCGCAGGTACGGCAGACGCGCAGATGCACCCATGTGTCGCCGGCATTGAGACATTCTTCGCAACCATCGGTTGATGGTCGAACCTCGCGGATAGCGGCTCGGTGCTTGCAGGGCATAGGGCCTCCCGGATACGACGGTATCGCCTTACTCAGGAAATTTCGACCGCGCCGTCGGAATTTCGCGCGGCACGAAAATGCGAAAAATCGCACTGATTGTGAAGCCCTTGCGGCGCGAAAGTTCCTCTTCGCGCCATCTTTGCGGCAAGCGTCGATTCGCCGTCGGCAACGAACCGGTGCTCAGGCGCAAATTGCGGCGGGCTTCCGGCTCGCGAAACACAGCCAGAGCAGTGCCGCCGCCTGCGAGACGAAGAGCACCGCAAAGGCGTTGCGATGCGCAATCTGCGTGCTGTAGCCGCTGGCTTCAAGGGCGTCGATGAGCACGCCCAAGCCCCACTGGAAGGCGAAAGCACTGACAAAAACCATCAGGTTCAGAGTCGCATTGGCGCGCCCGGAAAGGGCGACCGGAAATCCGCTGGACATCTGCGAATAGGCAAGTGTTCCGAAGCTCGAAAACGCGCCGTAGGCGATCCACAGCAGGTGGGTCTGTCCGACCGCCTGGGTGATAAGCAGCAGCAGCGTAAGCTGCGCCATCGTCAGGCCCCCGATCAACAGGAGGATTGTGGGGATTCCCCGGCGCGCGAGGCTGGTCGCCAGCAGCCCGATCAGCGCGTAGGCGACCACCATGGCGATGCTCATCGCCGCCAGGTGGTCGGCCGCAACCGTTCGCGAATAGCCGTTGACATGCATCAGCCAGGCGCTCGACCAAAGGGTTTGCACGGACATGAAACCGCCGATCTGGGCGCAACCGACCGGCACGAAACGCCAGAACTGACGGTTGCGCAAGACCCGTTTGACGCCGGCCCAGAGCACGGCGGGCGACTCGGGAGGCTGGCTCTCGGGGTGGTCGGGAATGCTGAAGAACAGCCAGGCGGCGATAATCACGGTCGCGCCGGCGAGGACGAAAAATATGACTCGCCAACTCGTCAGCTGTAGTGCCGCGTCAAGCGGCACAGACGCGGCCAAGGCGCCCAGCGTCCCCGCAGTCATCATCCAGCCGGTCAGCGAGGCCTGCTTTTCCTGCGGAAACCATTGTGAAAATGCCTTGAACGAGGCCATCAGGCAGGACGAGACGCCAAGACCGATCATGCCTCGGCCGATCGCCAGCGTTGCGATGCCATGGCCGCACGCAAACAGCGCTGCGCCCGCGGCGGCGATCAAGAGCAGCGCCGACTCGACGCGACGCGCGCCGAAGCGGTCGAGCAGCATGCCCAGAGGCAATTGCGCCGCTCCGAAACCGAGAAAATAGGCACTCGTCAGCAGGCCGAGATCGGCGGCACCTAGCGCCAGCTCAGCGCTGAGTACCGGGCCAACCACCGCGTTAGCCGTGCGAAAGTGATACGAGAGAAAGTAGGCGCCTGCGAATGGCAGGAAAAGTCTGATCCAGCGCATATTGGCCCGTCTTGGTGTTCCGCCCGGCACCCGTTTTCTAGATGGATTTCTTGGGGACGGCTGTTTGGAAAACGAATGACGATGATTCGAATTGCTTTGAGCCTTTCTCACCGAATCGAACGTCACCGACGGCTCTTTTGGTTGGTGGCGACGTGAAAATGCATGACTTGCGAGATTCGATATTATCCCAAAGTGTCCGGGTTTCGCGAAAACCTCTCTCGCGAGGGGACAAAATGAGACGAAATGAGGGCACCGAACTCTTAATGCCCTGGCGCCTGATCGACCGGGGCGGCGCCTGGGGAGCCAGCACTTCAGGAATGGAATGCGGCGCTTGAACCGTTGACAACGTCCTCGCCATCCGATATTTTCTCTGTCCTTAGATATCAGATATCCAATAGCCGATGGAAAAGCTGACTCGGGAACCCGTGCTGAAGCGTGTTATTCAGCAGGAACTAAAGAAATTCATCACCGACAAGAATCTTTGTCCCGGCGATCTTCTGCCGCCCGAAGGACAACTCGCGCTTGATCTTGGCGTCAGCCGCGGCTCGGTGCGCGAAGCCGTCAAATCGCTCGAATCGCTTGGTATTGTAGAGTCCAGGCACGGCGAGGGAGTTCGCGTGCGCGAATTCAATTTCGACTCCATTCTGGATTTCCTCTCCTACGGCCTTGTGTTCCAGCCGTCGAAGGCCTCCGAGATCCTCCAGATCCGCGAGTGGCTGGAAGAATCTGCGCTGGCCTCGGCCACAGAAATAATCAGCTCTGCAGAATTGGGCCAGATTGAAGCGCTGCTCTCGGTGTGGCAAGCCAAAGCAGCGGCCGGCGAGCCGACCTCCGAAGAAGATCGGTGCTTTCACCGCCTGCTGTATGCGCCGCTGGGCAATTCATCGCTGCTGAGCCTGATCGACATTTTTTGGGTCGTCTATAACGCCCTGGCTGCCAAAGCGGTTCCCCAGGACAGCGATCCTTTGCTGACGGTTCAAGCGCATCGCGACCTGTTCGATGCGGTGCGCCGGCGCGATGCCGGGCTCGCCCGCCAGCGCCTGAGTCAGCATTTCCGGAATATTGAATTGCGCTTTCAGCGCGCGACGGACTCGCACCAAGATGGCTAGTGTTCAAATGGAACAGCCCCTCCTCGAGGTTCGCGACCTGGTGACGCGTTTCTACTCGGAGGGAGCAACCGTCCACGCCGTGAACGGAATTTCATTCACGCTGAACGCCGGCGAGTCGATGGCGATTGTCGGCGAGAGCGGCAGCGGAAAATCGGTGTCGGTGATGTCGCTGATGCGCCTCGTTCGTTTTCCCCCGGGGCGCATCGAGTCCGGACAGGTTTTGTTCGAGGGGAAGGATCTGCTGCAACTCCCTGAAGATGCGATGCGCAAGATTCGCGGCAATCGGATCGCCATGATCTTCCAGGACCCGATGACTTCGCTCAATCCCGTCCTGCCCATTGGATTGCAGATGACCGAGACGATCCGGCCGCATCTCGGACTCGACCGGCGCGCGGCGCGGGAACGGGCGATCGAGATGCTGGCTTTGGTCGGCTTATCGAAGCCGCAGGAGCGCCTCGACGATTACCCGCACCAGTTCTCGGGCGGCCAACGCCAAAGAGTCATGATCGCCATGGCGCTATCATGCAACCCGAGTCTCTTGATAGCGGACGAACCGACGACGGCGCTCGACGTAACCGTTCAGGCCCAGATCGTCGAACTGGTGCAGGGTTTGCAGCAGAAGCTCGGCATGGCGGTTATCTGGATCAGTCATAACCTCGGGCTGGTGGCCGGCGTGGTCGACAAGCTGGCGGTCATGTATGGCGGCCATATCGTCGAAGAATCTCCGGTCGATGAACTCTATGAGCGGCCGCGCCACCCCTACACGCGCGGCCTGCTCGGCGCGATTCCCAGGATGGGCGGCCGTGATCAGGGGCGACTTCTTTCCATCGACGGAATGCCCCCCGACCTCAGGCGCAAACCGTTGGGCTGTCCTTTCGCCCCGCGCTGCGCCCATGTCCTGGCCAAATGCCAGACCGGCCTTCCGCCCCTGGACGAATTCGCCCCGGGCCAGACGACGCGTTGCTGGCGTACCGGCGAGCTTGCGGCGCAGCGCGGGGAGTCGCCATGACGACGGCGATCGATCGGCAAGCGTTGGTCGAGGTGCGGGATCTGAAGGTGCATTTCCCGATTCGACGTGGCTTGCTCCAGCGCCAGGTCGGCGCGGTGCAGGCCGTGGACGGCGTGTCCTTCAACGTGTATCGCGGTGAAACACTCGGGCTGGTCGGTGAGAGCGGATGCGGAAAATCAACCACCGGTCTGGCCATGCTGCGGCTCCTGGACATCACTTCCGGGCAAATCCTGTTCGATGACCGGGATCTGTCCAGCCTGGATCGCAATGCGCTCAGGCTGTCGCGCAAGCACATGCAGATGGTGTTCCAGGATCCCTACTCCTCGCTCAACCCGCGCATGACCGTCGGCAGCATCATCATCGAGCCGCTCAATGTGCACCAGCTAGGCGTTCGTGGCGAGCGCCGCGAACGTGTGCAGGAGCTGATGCGGCTGGTCGGGCTGAACCCGTCCTTCATCAACCGCTACCCGCATGAGTTCTCGGGCGGGCAGCGCCAGCGAATCGGCCTGGCGCGGGCATTGGCGACGAGCCCCTCGTTTATCGTCGCCGACGAACCGATTTCCGCCCTGGACGTTTCCATTCAAGCCCAGGTCGTGAACCTGATGGCCGACCTGCGCAGCCGGCTTGGTTTGACCTATCTGATGGTTTCACACGATCTGTCGATGGTGCGTTATATCAGCGACCGGGTGGCGGTCATGTATCTGGGTCGCATCGTCGAGATCGGCGACCGGGACCCGGTCTTCGATACGCCGCGGCATCCTTACACCCGCGCGCTCCTGTCGGCCATCCCGACCCCCGACCCGAAACGCGAACGGGCGCGCAAACGGATCGTTCTGCAGGGCGACGTTCCCAATCCCGCCAATCCCCCGTCGGGTTGCCGCTTTCACCCGCGCTGCCCGCTGGCAACCAGCATCTGTCGAGAGGCCGATCCGCAATTGCGCGATCCCGGCTCCGCCGGCGCCCCGGCTTCTGCGTCCCATTTCACCGCCTGTCATCACGCCTGAGATACCCAATCAACCCAAAGGAGACCACGCAATGAATATTCGAAAATCGCTGATCGTCGCAACGGGTGCGCTGTCCATTCTTTCCTTGTCCTTGGCGCCTCTCACGGCATCGGCGCAGACCGCGCCGGGCGCCGAGAAAACCATACGCCAGGCTTTTCGCACGGGCTGCATGGCCGGCCCGCTATATACGACTTGTGGCAATCGACTCGACGAAACTGTCTTGCAGGGACTCGCTCACGTCACCTGGAAAGGCGACGGCGTCAAGGCGCTGCTCGCTGAATCCTGGAGTACCGCCGACAAAGGCAAGACGTGGATCTTCAAGCTGCGCAAGGGGGTGAAGTGGCACGACGGGAAACCCTTCACGGCGGATGACGTGGTGTTTTCGTACAACACCTACGCCGATCCGGCGGTCGCCTCGATCATCGCCAACAACCTTTCGGACGTCAAAGGCTACAACGAATTTCGCGCCGGCAAAGCGACCAGCCTCGCCGGCATTTCCAAAGTTGACGAGGCGACCGTGAAGATCGAACTGAACGGGCCGCGGCCGCTCTGGGTTGAGCTCAAACAGATCTATTTCTCAATCTTGCCCAAGCACATCCTGGCCGAGGTCAAGCCCTCCGAATTGTCGCGCTCGACTTACTGGACGCAGGCGCGGGTCGGTACCGGTCCCTACAAATGGGCGAAGTATGTTCCCGATCAATATGTCGAGGTCGTGCGCAACGACGATTACTTTCTTGGCAAGCCCAAGGCCGAGCGGATCATTTATCGCATCTTCGCCGATATTCCCAGCATCCTGAACGCGCTGGCGGCGAACGAAGTCGATGTCATGTCCTATGAAGGCGGCGGCGTTCCGGTCAGCGATATCGAGCGCCTGCAGAAAGTGCCGACCCTCAATGTCCTGCCCAATGTCGATGCCGGACTTCCGACCTATCTGCAATACAACCTCGCGCAGCCATTCCTGAAAGACGTCAGGGTGCGGCAGGCGATGATCTACGCGATCGATCGCGAGAAGATTATCGCGACGATCAAGAAAGGCACCGGCAAGATCTCGAACACGATGTTCCCGGCAGCGTGGGCGCAATCGCCGACCCTCAATCCCTACAAGTACGATCCGGCCAAGGCCAAACAATTGCTGAAAGACGCGGGCTGGGATTCGGCGCGGAAAGTCGACTTCATTTATTACTACGCCGACCAGGTCAACAAGGATACCGTCACGGCAATCCAGTCCTATCTTGCCGCCGTCGGCGTCAACATCGTGCCGCGCCTGCTCAACCCCGCCGAAATCCAGACCGTCTATAACGACGGGAAATTCGAGATGGGCTACTTTGCCAATGGCCAGGGACTCGATCCTTCGCTGGGCGCACTGACCAGCACCTGTGACGCGCAGCTGTCCTTCACCTATTGCAACAAGCGGGTGGACGAGCTCTACGACCTGGCGCTCAGCGAATCGACGCGCGAGAAGCGCGCACCGCTCTACCAGGAGATCTCCAAGATCCTCAATGAGGAGATGTTCCGCGGCTGGCTGTGGTACGAAGTGCGGCCGATGGCCTTCAACAAGCGCGTCGTGGGCGCGACTGAACACTACGCCGAGATGCCCACCCTCATCTTCAACCTGCCGGTCTACAACGAAGTCGAAAAGTGGGACATCAGGTAAGGACAGGGCACTTGACTGAACGGGTTCGCCGCCCGTTCAGTCGTTCCCGAATCGCGGACACGCACCGATGATCAGCTATATCCTGCGCCGGCTTCTGGTCAGCATCCCCATCCTGCTGGGCATCACGCTCATCGTTTTCTTCGTCGCCTCGAAAATGCCGGGCGACGCAGTGCTGGCGATGATTTCGACCGAATCGCCGCAAGCCGAAGATCTGATCAAGCTGCGCCGCGGGCAACTGGGCCTCGACCTGCCGCTGTACGTGCAATATTTTCGCTGGCTGCTGCAATTGCTGCAGGGCAATCTCGGCTTCTCTTTTCAGACCGGCGAGTCGGTGATCGACATGCTGGCGGCGCGCATTCCGGCGACCATCGAGTTAATGGGGACGGCGCTCTGCATCGCCATCGTGATCGGCGTCGCCATGGGCGTCGTATCGGCGCTGAAGCAATACTCGCGGATCGACTACAGCTTCACCTTTCTCGGCTTTGCCGGCATCTCCATCCCCGACTTCTTCCTCGGGATGATCCTGGTCTACCTGTTCGCCATCGAGTGGCATTTCTTCCCCACCTCGGGGATTTCCACCGCTGGCGACACCTGGTCGCTAACCGACAATCTGCGCCATCTCGTGCTGCCGGCATTCGCCCTCGGCCTGGTGCGCACCGCCACCTTCATGCGCTACACGCGCAACAGCGTGCTCGAGGTCATGAACAACGACTATGTCCGCACGGCGCGCGCCAAAGGCCTGTCCGAGTGGCTGGTAATCACGCGGCATATCCTGCGCAACGCGCTGATTCCCGTGGTGACGGTCATCGGCTTGCTGCTGCCCGTGCTCTTCGGCGGCTCGGTGATCATTGAAATGATCTTTCAATGGCCAGGCATCGGTTTGATGTTCATCGGCGCGGTCACTGCGCGCGATTCGCCGGTGATCATGGGCTACGTGCTGTTTTCGGCAGTCATCGTGCAACTCTCCAACCTGCTCACCGACATTGCCTACAGCTTTCTCGATCCGCGGATCCGCTATGACTGAGGACGAACGATGAGCGCTCCCACCCCCGAACAATACGGTGAAACGGAAGCGCTGGTCGCTGGCGAAAGCCTCTGGGCGAAGGCGCGCCAGCGCTTCCTGCGGCACAAGCTGGCGCTGCTCGGCCTCATCATCCTGAGCGTCATGGTGCTGATGGCCATACTCGCCCCTTTGATCGGACGCTATTCGCCGATCGAACTCGACCTCGGTTCCATGGGCCAGGCGCCGAGCGCCGCGCATTGGCTGGGGACCGACACGACCGGTCGCGACGTGTGGTCGCGCATCGTCCATGCCGGGCAGGTCTCGCTGTCCGTGGGCCTCGTCGCCGTTTCGATTTCGACCGTCATCGGCATCGTCATCGGCAGCGTCGCCGGCTATGCCGCCGGCAAGGTCGACATGGTCCTGATGCGCTTCACCGACATGGTCATGGCCTTCCCGTCCTTGGTGATGATCATCACCATCGCCTCGGTGCTCGGGCCGAGCATCTACAACACCATGCTGGTGATCGGCATCCTGACCTGGCCGGGCATCGCCCGGTTGGTGCGCGGGCAATTCCTGTCCTTCCGCGAGCAGCAATTTGTCCTGGCCGCGCGTTCGATTGGCGTTCCCCCGCTGCAGATCATGTTCCGCCACCTCTTTCCCAACGTCGTCGGCACGGTGACCGTGGCCGCAACCTTCGGCATGGCCAACGCCATCCTCCAGGAAGCATCGCTTTCCTTCCTGGGCCTCGGCGTGCAGGCGCCGACGCCGAGCTGGGGCAACATGCTGCAGGACGCCCAGTCGCAAACGATCCTGGAAGGAATGCCCTGGCTGTGGATCGCGCCCGGACTGATGATCGCCCTGGCCGTGCTCAGCATCAATTTTATCGGGGACGGTCTGCGCGACGCGCTCGATCCCCGCTCAACGCTTTAACCACTGGAGAACGCAATGACGAATGAAGTCGGGTCGAAAAAATTCTGGATGACCGGCCTCGTACCGGCGACCTTCACGCCGATGCACGAAGACGGCAGCCTGAACCTTGCGCAGGTGCTGACTATCGTCGAGCGCTTGCTGGCCTGCAAGACCACGGCGCTCTTCGTCTGCGGCACGACCGGCGAAAGCGCCTCGCTGTCCACGCCGGAGCGCAAAGCGACGCTGGAGGCATTCATCGGCGCTGCGGCCGGCCGGATACCGGTGGTCGCCCATGTCGGGCATAGCGCCATCATTGAATCGCGCGATCTGGCCGAGCACGCCCGGTGCGCCGGCGCAGCGGCCATCGCGGCGACGCCGCCGACGTTTTTCAGGCCGGCCTCGGTGGACGCACTGGTCGATTGCATGGGCGCGATCGCAGCGGGCGCTCCGCAACTGCCCTTCTACTACTATCACATTCCCCACATGACCGGCGTCAGCCTCGACATGGTCGATTTTCTGCGGCAGGCCAGGGATCGCATTCCGACGCTGGCCGGCATCAAGTACACCGCGCCGACGCTGTACGAGTTTCAGTCCTGTGCCGCGCTCGATAGCGGGCGTTTCAACATGGTCTTCGGCTCGGACGAGATGCTCCTGAGCGGTCTCGCGGCCGGCGCGCAAGGCGCGGTCGGCAGCACCTACAATCTCTGCGCGCCGCTCTATCAGCAAGTCATGCGTTGCTTCGCGGAAGGCCAGCTCGCCGAGGCGCAGCGCTTGCAGCTCATTTCGGTCCGGATGGTCGAGGCGGTGAAGAAATACCGTCCGCTGCCGGCCTTGAAATCGATGATGAAGCTGGCTGGCGTCGATTGCGGACCGACGCGCCTGCCGCTCATCCCGATGACCTCCGCGGAAATTGAAGGGCTCAGGCAGGAGCTCGCGGCGATCGGATTTCTCGAATGGCTGTGAGCGCTCGCCCAAGCGCGATGATTCCCGTCGCGCCTGATTTCCACCACCGCGAGCCGATTCTGGCGCATGTGCGCCACACCTTGGCCTTCTACCATCCGCGCGCCATCGATCCAAGCGGCGGTTTCTATCACTTCCTCAAGGACGACGGAACAGTCTTCGATGCCCACACCCGGCATCTGGTCAGCAGCACGCGCTACGTCGTCGTCTGGGCGATGGCTTCCCGGCATTTTCCCGGTGTTCCGGAGTATCTGGACAACACCCGGCGCGCCGTCAATTTCTTGCGCGAGGCGCACCGTAACCCGCGCACCGGCGGCTATGCCTGGCAGCTTAGCTGGAAAAACGGTGAGGCCGAAGTGCTCGACGCGACCAACCACTGCTATGGTCTGGCATTCGTGCTGCTCGCTTACGCGCATGCGCTGCAGGCCGGCATCACCGAAGCCGGCGCCTGGCTCGACGAAGCCTTCGCGCTGATGGAGCAGCATTTCTGGCAGCCCGAGTTCGGCCTGTACGCCGACGAAGCGACGGCCGACTGGGAGTTGCTGTCTTACCGCGGACAGAACGCCAACATGCACGCCACCGAGGCCTGCCTCGCGGCCTACGAGGCCACCGGTCAGCCGCGCTTTCTCGAGCGCGCGCTGCTCGTTGCGACCAACATCACGCAGCGCCAGACCCGGCTCACCGACGGGCTGATGATCTGGGAGCACTACAAGAGCGACTGGTCGCTCGACGCGGACTATAACCGGAACGACATGAGCAACATCTTTCGTCCCTGGGGCTATCAACCGGGGCACTTCACCGAATGGGCGAAGCTCTTGATCCGGCTCGAAAGGCATCGCCCGATGGCGTGGATGCTGCCGCGGGCGGAGGCGCTGTTCGAGGTCGCTTTCAAGCATGCCTGGGACGATGTGCATGGCGGCCTGTACTACGGTTTTGCCCCGGACTTTTCCATTTGCGACGATCGCAAATACCATTGGGTGCAATGCGAAAGCATGGCCAGCGCCGCGGTGCTCGGCCAACGCACCGGCAAGGCGGACTATTGGCGCTGGTACGACAAGCTGTGGGCCTATTGCTGGCAGCACTGGATCGATCACGAACACGGCGCCTGGTTCCGGCTGCTGACGCGCGACAACGTCAACACCACCGACGAAAAAAGCCCGGCCGGCAAAGTCGACTACCACACGACCGGCGCCTGTTACGAGATCATCGCCACCTTGAAGGAATGATCGATGCCCGCCGGCTTTCCCCCCTTCATCGCAGTTGGCGAAGCATTGACCGACCTGATCCATGGCGAAGGCGAGCACTGGCTCAGCAAGACCGGCGGTTCGATCTGGAATGTCGCGCGCGCCGTCGCCGCGTTCGGCGTGCCCGGCGCGTTTGCCGGCGCGATCAGCCGCTGCTGCTTTGGCGATGCCTTATGGCAGGCCAGCGCGGCGGCCGGGCTGGATCTGCGTTTCCTGCAACGGGTCGACCGCTCGCCGCTCCTGGCCATCGTCGCGCAAAGCCGGCCACCGCGTTACTTCTTCGTCGGTGACGACAGCGCCGACCTGTATTTCGATCCGCAGGCCTTGCCCGCAGGATGGCAGGACGAAGTCGCATGGGCCCACTTCGGCAGCATCAGCCTCGCCCGGCCGCCGCTCGCCGACCGGCTGGTGGCGCTGGCCGCCGAGCTGCACGCGGCCGGCGTGCGCATCAGTTACGACGCGAACTTCCGCAATCTGATGGACGCGCGCTATGCCCCGACCTTCCAAACGATGTGCCGCATCGCCAGCGTCATCAAGCTGTCCGACGAGGACCTCGCCGGCTTGCTGCCGAACGACGCGCACGCCCTGCAGCGCGTGCGCGCGTGGAACCCGCAGGCCTCCTTGCTGTACACCGAGGGTGCTCGCGGCGCGAAGCTGCTCACACCGGCCGGCGCCTGGCAAGCGCAGCCACCGCCGGTCGCGGTGGTCGACAGCGTGGGCGCCGGCGACGCCAGCATCGCCGGTTTGATCGCCAGCACGATGCGCTGGCCGGATCAGAGCGCTGCTTGTCACCTTGCTTTCGCCGTGGCGGCCGGCACCGCCGCTTGCCGGCATGCCGGCGCCGCACCGCCGCCGCTCGGTGCCGTGCTGGCGCTGCGCGAAGAAATTGAGGTGCGGCCGTTGCAATCGGCGGAACTTGAGTAACATGTAGGTAGCGCAGGACGCGCTGCCAACCGGAGGAAGGACGATGCTGGTCAGACTGACTTCAAGTACTTCAGGCGAGGTCATCCTGTTCGCGCCGCAGGCCCGTCGTCTGTTCGAGATCATCGGCAAGGAGTGCACCGCGCGCGGCGTGTTTACGCTGGCGCAATTGCCCGAGGCGATGAGCCGGCTGCGGCAGGCGGTTGCCGATGAAAAGGACGCAGCCAAGCGGGTTTCCGAAGCGCCGCCGGCAAATCCCGAGCGCGAGAAGCCTGAAGACGACGACCCCGATCCGACCATCAGCCTGGCTCAGCGCGCCCACCCCTTGATCCGCTTGATGGAGAGGACGGAGAACGACGGCGGCTTCATTCTGTGGGAAACCGACCGGGACTTTTGATCGATGGTCCGGTGATCCGCTCACTGACCTGCGCTGTTCTCGGCTGGCTGGCCTGTGCAATCGCGCAAGCCGGCGAAGTGGCGGTCGACATCGGCCACACCCTCGCGGCCTCCGGCGCGGTCAGCGCGCGCGGCGGCAGAGAGTTCGATTTCAATCGCGTGCTCGCCGCGCACGTCGCTGCTGCGTTGGACGAACGCGGGCTTGGTGTGCGGCTGATCAATGATGACGTACGCATTGCCAGCCTCGAAGCGCGCCCCGAGCAGGCCGCCGGCGCGGATTTCTTCATCTCCATACACCACGATTCGGTGCAGCCCGAGCTCCTCGAGCAATGGAACTGGCAGGGCACGGTCCAGACTTACAGCGACCGGCACCGCGGCTTTGCGCTCTTTGTCTCGCGCGCCAATCCCGATCTGGCGACGAGCTTGCGCTGCGCTTCCGCCATCGGTGCGCGGCTGCGTCGCCTCGGCTTCGCCGGCGCGACGCACCATGCCGATTCGCTGGCCGGCCAGGCGCGCCCCTATGCCGACGCCGACAATGCCGTGCACTACTACGACAATCTCATCGTGCTCTATCGAACGAGCTTGCCGGCCGTATTGTTCGAGGCCGGCGTGATCAAGCACCGCGAGGAGGAACTGGCGCTCCTCGATCCCGAACGGCAGGCGCGCATGGCCGATGGCATCGCCACCGGCATTGCGGCCTGTCTGTTCGTAGCTTCCGCATTTGCCGCGCCTTGACGAGTCAATCGTCAGGCCTCAGGCGGAGGTCGAAATCAGCGAACTCGAGGTGCTCTGGCCCGATTGTGCCGTGTGACCGTAGGAACGCATCAGTTCCATGATCTGGCGGAATATCTGCGCCTCGGTTTTTTCGCTGGCGGTCGTCGCGGTGCTGCTGCTCGTTGTCGTCGAGTCACTCGAGGCGTTCGAGGCGTTCGAGGCGTTCGAACTCGTCGAAGTGCTGGTCGACTGATCGTAAGCCATCGCCTCCTGCATGCTGACCTTGCCGTCCTGGTTGCTGTCGGCCTTGTCGAAGTTGGCGACGATCTTGCTGATCAGGCTCGATCGGGCCGAGTCGCTGCTGCCAATCGCCGACAGCTGGCTGCTCAGCTCGTCCTTGGTGAAACCCGCATCGTCGCTCGGCGGGGGCGGCGGCATGCCACCTTGCACGCGCGTTTGGTCGTACTGGCTGTCGAGCGATTTGGCCAGCTTGGCGATGCTCGTCGATAACTCGTCCTTGGTAACTTTTCCATCGCCGTTGCTGTCGAGCTGGTTGAAGATCTCGCTGGCGCTTGCGCTACTGCTGGCGGTCTTCGTCGAGCTCGTCGAAGTGGTGGTGCCGGAGAGCGCCGACTCGAGGTCGCTTTCGTCGATATAGCCTTTCCCCGAAGTGTCGAGTTGTGAAAACAGATCCTCTGCCATCTTCGCCGGGTCGGGACGATGGCGCCGCTGTGTCGCCGAGACTGCCGTATAGTTTGTTGCAGCACTGCTGCTGACGCTACTCACTGAACTCATGTTCGACTCCTTGAAAATTGAAATGACCGGAGGAATTCTGCCGGCTGGCCGGCACGCGCCGAACCACTGACTTACTGGCAAGATATCGGCCAGAAACCAGGCTCTCCAAGGTTTGTTTGTGTTAAATCAGGTAAATGCGGGTGAAGAAAAATGCCTTCTTGATACCCGTTTTCAGCTTACCGTCGTTGATAGGCCGGAAAGATTGCCGCAGAAATTCGACCGGCAAGAATGTCCATCAAGAATTTGTCCTTTGGATCAGCGTGATGGCTCGTTTCCGCCGGGCGACCGGCAAATTCTTCCCGCGTCCTGTAAATCCCGGTAAAGCCGCCGCGCCGGAAAGGCTCGCAACCATTATCATCACGCCATGAGCGATGCCCATCCGAATAACTCGATCTCTATGCCGCACGTATTGCTCGTCGATGACGATGTCGAACTGGTCAATCTCCTGGCAGCCTTCCTGACGACCGATGGCTTTCGCGTGTCGCTCGCGCACGAGGGCGAAAGCGCGATGCTTTCGGTTTTCAACGACCCGCCCGACATCGCCGTGATCGACGTGATGATGCCGGGTGCGAGCGGCATCGAAGTGCTCCGGCGCATCCGCGCCCGCAGCAGTTTGCCGGTGCTGATGCTGACCGCCCGCGGCGATGCCGAAAGCCGGATCCTGGGACTGGAACTCGGTGCCGACGATTACGTTGCCAAGCCTTGCACGCCGCGCGAACTCGCCGCCCGTTTGCGGGCCATTCTGCGCCGCACGCTGCTGGCCCCGTCTTCGGACAAGGCGCCGGAGGCCGAGTCGCGCAGCGGCGACCTCGTGCTGTTCTCCGCGCAGCGGCGAATTACCTGGGCGGGAAAGGATCTGGCCTTGACCAACGCCGAGTTCAATCTGCTCGAAGTGCTGATCCAGAAAGCCGGGCAGGTCGTCACCAAGGACCTTCTTTCGGAGCAGGGCCTGGGCCGCCAATTCCAACGCTATGACAGGAGCATCGATGTGCACCTGAGCAGCATCCGCCGCAAATTGCCGCTTCTCCCCGATGGCCGCCCGCGCATCCAGGCGGTGCTGCGCAAGGGCTACCAGTTGCTGACCGAGTAGTGCGCGCCATGCCTTTTCTGCCGCTCGGCCGCTTGTTCTGGAAGTTCCTGATCTTCTTTTTTCTGGCGCAAATGACCGCCGTCCTCGGCATCGGCCTGGCGATCTGGGCGATCCGGGCCGAACAGGACGCCGCGCCCCCGCCACCGCGCTTTGCCGCCGAATCGGCCGGCGGCGCCCATCAATTCGACCCGCATGCCTTTCCGCCGCCGCGAGCGAACCCGGACGGTTCGAGGCCGCCGCCCCCACCGTTGCGCGGTCCGAAACCGCCAGTCGTCCATTTGCTGGCGGGCGCGGTCGTCAGCCTGATTTTTGCCGCGTTACTGGCCGCCTACGTGTCGCGCCCGATCCGCCGCCTGCGGCTGGCCCTGCAGGCCGGCGCGAGCGGCCGGCTGGTGCCTGAACTGGCGGCGGCCATGGGCGCGCGCCGCGACGAGCTCGCCGATCTCGGCCGCGATTTCGACCGCATGGCCCGGCACCTTGCCCAGTTGATGGAAGGACAGCGGCGCTTGCTCTACGATGTTTCGCACGAACTGAGATCGCCGCTCGCCCGTTTGAATGCCATCATCGGGCTGGCACGACAACAACCGGAAAACCTCGAAGCCTGCCTCTCCCGGCTCGAGCATGAGTCGATGCGGATGGACGGCCTGCTCAGCGAATTGCTGACCCTGTCGCGCCTTGAGTCCGGCATGGACGAGCGCGCGCACGAGATTGTCGATATTGCCGAAGTGTTGGCCGACGTCGTTGCCGACGCGGCGCCCGAAGCCGAGCAGGCGGCATGCCGCATCGAGCTGACGGCCGCGGGCGGCGCGCTGGTCAGCGGCGATCCGGAGATGTTGCATCGCGCCTTCGACAACCTCTTGCGCAACGCGCTGACGCACGCGCGCTCGGGCGGATGGGTCGGCGTCGAATCATCGCTCGCGCCCGACACGGTCACAATCAGCGTCGAGGACCGCGGCCCCGGTGTGCTCAGCGCCGATATCGAGCGCCTGTTCCTGCCCTTCCATCGCGGCACGGCGACTTCCGATCGAAGCGGCCACGGCCTGGGTCTGGCCATCGCCAAGCAGATCATTGACCGCCATCACGGCAGCATAACGGCGGCCAATCGGCCGGAGGGCGGGCTGCGTCTCCGTATCGTCCTGGCGCGCGCCGTGGCGCCGCCTGCGCCGGCCGAGACGCGCTAAAGCACCTGATTGACCAGCCGGTCGGCGCGCACGCGGGCCAGGCGCTTCATCAGGCGCTGCACCGGCAGCGGATAACTGGCGACGGGGTCGAGCGCGCTGTGGTGCTCGAGGCGGCGCGTGTGCGCCATGATGCGCTCGAGTTCGGCCAGATGCCGGGCGAGCAGCAGCCGGTGCGGATCGTGCAGCAGCAGGCCGTTTTCCAGATCGAGACGCCAGGCGCGCGGGTTGAGATTATTGCCGGTCAGCAAGGCGTAATCGTCATCGATCAACAGGCCCTTGAGATGAAAGGTGTTGTCCGCGTCACGCCAGAGCTGCACGTTGAGCAGGCCGGCGGTGATGGCCCGCTGGTGCGTCTTGCAAAAGCGGCGCAGGTTGGCTTCGTAGAGATAAGGCAGCGCGCCGATGGTCTTGAAGGGTTCTTCGGGCGGAATATAAAAGTCGTTCGCCGCCTTGTCGCCGAGCACGATGGTGACCTGGCAGCCGGCCTTGATGCGGTCATCGACGGCTTTGCGAATCGGCCCCGGCAGATTGAAGTAGGGCGTGAACAAGACCAAGCGCCGCTGCGCGCGCAGGATCATCTGCACGATCGTTACATTGAGCTCATTGCCGCGCGCGCCGACGCCGAGGAGCGGCGTGATGCCGACTTCGCCGGCAGCGAGGGTCGCATGGACGAAGGAATAGCGCGCCTTGGCGAGCGCGCGGCGGAACTTGACGATGGCGTTGCGCAGGGTCACCGTCTTGGGGGTCCGGCCGGTGCACAGCGAGTGCACCGCCGGGTCGTCGCGCACGACCCCGGTCAGCAGGCCGGCCAGGCAATCGGCCAGCGGCCGGTTGGCGATCAGATGGTAGCGGTCGAGGCGATAACGCCCGTGCCGCTGCAGGTAGACGTCGTTGAGGCTGGCGCCGCTGTAGAGGACCTGGTCATCGACGATGAAGCCCTTGAGGTGCATGACCCCCATGAACTCGCGCCGCTGTATAGGCACCCCGTAGATTTCAACGCCCGGGCCGAAGCGGCGCGCCATCTCCTTGTACATGCCGGCGTTGCCGGCCGAGCGGGTCTTGCCGATCAGCCCGCGCTGGGCGCGATGCCAGTCGACGAAGACGGCGATTTCGAGTTGCGGCTGCGCCGCTTTCGCGGCGTAGAGCGCGGCGAGAATTTCGCGGCCGGCGTCGTCATCCTGCAGGTAGAGGGTCGCCAGCAGGATTCGCCGCCGCGCGCCGGCGATCAGCGCCAGCAGCGTTTCACGGTAGGCCACCGGACTCTCGAGCGCTTCGATCGCGTCGGCCTTTACCGCGATGCACGGCAGGCTGCCAAGCGCGGTCGTGCCGTTGGCGCGACCGCGCCAGCGCTGCCATGCCGAAGCGAGGCCGGAAGTCCTGGCAAGAGGGGAGAGATTGGGTTCCACCGGCGCATTATCCTAGAAACCGCGCCTGAACGAAAACTATTGCCGCCGGTTTGTCGAATGCACCGCCCTTCAAGGCGGCGTCACTCCCGTGGCGCAGGCTGCGCGCCGGTGAAGAGATCGCCCGTTACGCTCGTTGTCGACAACAGGGGTCTTGGCAAACAGACGCCAAAACCTTGCGCGTAATCTACCCCCATCGCCTTGAGCTGCACGATGATCGCCTCGGTCTCGGCGTGTTTCGCAATGGTCGTTTTGCCCATGATATGTCCGATGCGGTTGATGGCCTCGGTCATCGCCAGGTCGACCTTGTCGCTCTCGATATTTCTGACAAAGCCGCCGTCGATCTTCAAATAATCGACCGGCAGTTTCTTCAGATAGCCGAAGGAACTCGTCCCGGTGCCGAAATCGTCAAGCCCGAAGTCGATGCCCAGCGTCCGGCATTGCCTCATGAACGCTGCGGCTGCCTCGAGGTGATTCACGGTCAGGGTCTCGCTCAGCTCGAAACAGATCGAACCCGGACTCAGCCTGTACTTGAGCGCCTGCTCGCCGATGTACTCGATGAAGCCTTCCGAACCGATCGATGCCGCGGAAAGATTGATGGCGCAGGTCAAGGGCGTTCCGCCGCGTTCGGCGACCAGCCGGTCGTACTGGCTGAAGACCTCGACGATGACCCGGCGGTCGATCTCGGGCATCAGGTTATAGCGCTCCGCAGCCGGCAGGAAGGCGCCCGGCGCGATGATGGCGCCGCGCTCGTCGATCATCCTGAGCAAAATCTCAAGGTGTTCGCGGTCGCCTGATGTGGCGCTCAAGGGGCGGTAAGTCTGCTCGTAGAGAATGAAGCGGTTCTCCTGCAAGGCCGCGTTGATGCGTGCGACCCAGCCGGTTTCGCTGCGCCGCGCGGCGAGATCCATGTCGCTCGCCAGATAGACGCAAACGCGGTTGCGGCCCTGCTCCTTGGCCCAGTAGCAGGCGCAATCCGCCTCGCCGATGATCTCGGCGACGCCCATATGGTCGGCGCTGACTGCGGTCATGCCCATGCTGACTCCGACCGTGAACACCTTGCCCTCCCAAACGAAGTGATGGTCCTTGATGGCCGCCATGATTTCGTTGGCGATCACCTGGCCGCGCTGCACTTCGCAGCGCTCGAGCAGCAGGCCGAATTCGTCGCCGCCCAGCCTCGCCAGCGTGTCGCTGTCGCGGATGCGCGTCAGCATCAGCTGCGTGATCTGGATCAGCAATTCATCGCCGGCGGCGTGACCGCAGGAATCGTTCACCACCTTGAAACGATCGAGATCGAGATAACAGACGACATAGGGACTGGCTGCCTGCTGGACTTCCGCCAGCGCCGCCTTCACCCGGTTCTCGAACTCGCGCCGGTTGACGAGTCCGGTCAGCAGGTCGTGCGTAGCTTCCCAGGAACGCCGCTGGATATACTCGCGCGATGCGCTCACGTCGCGCAGCACCATGACGCCGCCGGTGACCCGGCCGTCCTGGTCGAAGATCGGGGCGGAGCGCTCCTCGACCGCGATCGTCGTGCCGTCGGGGCGGCACAATTCGCTGCTGCCCTCGCAGGACACGCCCCGCGCTTCGTTCAGCGCCCGGTACAGCGAGTCCTCGATGCGCCCGTTGCGCGTCCCGTCGACCAGCAGCACGACGGTCGACAAGGCCCGGTCGCGCGCGCTCGCCAGCGTCGTTCCGAGCAGCTGTTCCGCCGTCGGGTTGAGGAATTTGACCTGGCCCTGCGCGTCGGTGGTGATCACCGCGTCGCTGATCGCGTGCAAGGTGGTTTCGGCGCGTTCCTTTTCTGTGAACAAGGCGTCGGTCACCCGGCGCAGGGCGCGCAAGGGCAGGATGCGCATTACCGTGAAGACCAGCGAGCCGAGCAGCAGGCCGAGCAGGGCTGCGACGGCCGTGTCATAAATCAGGCCGAGCAATGAACTGCTCACCTCGATATGGCCGACGACGCGCTCCCCGTCATTGAGCGGGTACGCGCGCATGAACACCGGTTCCTGCGGCGCCTTGCCGCTTTGCGTGACCTGCGTTCCCTGCGCCGTATAGACTTGCACCCGCTCGTCGTTGAAGGCCACCAGGTCGCGCGAAATCAGGGCGAGGATGCGCGCTTCGTCGAACATCCACGAATCGGGGCCACTGCCCACCAGGCCGGTGAGCGCATGCGCCTTGACCTTGGCTTCGAACTCGAGGGTGGCGCTGAAGTTGCCAAAGGAGATGAGGCCGTAGCCGAGCGGCAGGCTGATGGTCACCAGCACGGCAACGATGGCCGCGAGACGGGTGATGATCAGCGAAACGCGATCGGTGCTGGGCAAGATATCGACTCGGTCGGCAAGAAAGAACGAGGGTCAGGAATGAGCGAAGCAACCGTTCGCTCGCCAATTTCGACAGCCCTGCTGCGGGTCGGATCATGCGGATTGTCGCCGCTCCCGCGTCATGCAGCATGGGTAAATTATCATGAAATCAGCAGGCAAAATACCCGAAGTTCAATTTCGGCCGGGGAAGGCGGCCGTGACCGGCCTTCGCCCCGGCTCCGGCCGCCTATCTGTGCGGCATGATCTTCAAGACCGCCAGGCCGAACAGCAGGCCCCAGAAAGCGCTGCCCAGGCCCAGCAGCGTGAGGCCCGACGCCGTGACGAGAAAAGTGATCAGGGCGGCGTCGCGCTCGCCCTGATCGTTCAAGGCCGCCGCCAGGCTGTTGCCTATCGTGCCCAGCAGGGCCAGACCGGCGATCGCCGCCACGAGTTCCCGGGGCAGCGCGGCGAAGATGCTGGCCACGGTGGCGCCGAGCAGACCGGTCAGGAGATAGAAAATCCCGGCCCACACCGCCGCCAGATAGCGGCGCTGCGGGTTCCGGTCGGCCTCCGGGCTCATGCAGATGGCCGCCGTGATCGCCGCCAGGTTGAAGGAAAAGCCGCCGAACGGCGCCAGCAGCAGGCCGGTCAATCCGGTCCAGGCGATCAGCGGCGACACCGGCGTGGTGTAGCCGTTGGCGCGCAGGACGGCGATTCCGGGAACGTTCTGCGAGGCCATGGTGACGAGGAAGAGGGGCACGCCGACGCCGACGGCGGTTGCGATGCTAAAGGTCGGCGCGGTGAAGACCGGTTGCGCGATGCTCAGCGTCACGGCGTCGAACTGGATCAGCCGGCCCAGCGTGGCCCAGGCGAGCCCGGCGAGAAAAGTCAGCGGCACCGTGAAGCGTGAATTGAAAACGCGGCCGGCGAAATAGGTCGCCAGCATCAAAGCGACCATCCCGGGCTGGGTGCGCAGGGACAAGAAGACGTCCATGCCAAAGCGCAGCAGCACGCCGGCCAGCATCCCGGCCGCCAGCGATTTCGGCACGTGGCGCATGATCGTTTCGAACCAGCCGGCGACGCCGCACAGGGTGAGCAGCAAGGAGGCGACCAGGAAAGCGCCGATCGCCTCGCTCATCGGAATGCCGGTCAGCGCGGTGGCGAGCAGCGCCGCGCCGGGCGTGGACCACGCGGTCAAAACCGGGCTGCGGTAATGCAGCGACAGGCCGATGCAGGTGACGCCCATGCCCAGCCCGAGGGCCAGCAGCCAGGAACTGATATGCGCCGCCGTCGCGCCGGCCGCCGTGGCGGCCTGGAAAACAATCGCCGCCGAACTCGTGTAGCCGACCAGCACCGCGATGAAACCGGCGGAAAGATGCGAAAGTCCGAAAAATCTGCCCATGCCTGTCCTGTGCAAAATAGTGCGGGTGTCCTGCGCCCGAACGCATCCTAACATCCCGCCGCCGTAGCAGCGGTCGCGGCTGTACAATGAACTGCGCTCGTCAGGGCGTGTCTTTCCATTCCCATCTTTCGGCTTGAACGGGGTTTCAGGTGATCAAGGTCCAAGAGGCAGCGCCAGTCGTCGTCGATGCCCAGCGGCGGCCTTTGCGCGACCTGCGCATTTCGGTGACCGACCGCTGCAATCTGCGCTGCACCTATTGCATGCCGCGCGAAGTCTTCGGCAAGGATTTCGTTTTTCTGCCGCGCGCCGAACTGCTGAGCTTCGAAGAGATTCACCGGCTCGCCGGCGTGTTCGTGCGGCTCGGCGTGCAGAAAATCCGCTTGAGCGGCGGCGAGCCGCTGCTGCGCCATGGCGTCGAGCGCCTCATCGAAAAACTGGCGACGCTGCGCGCCGGTGCGGGCCAGTCCGTCGAGATCGCCATGACCACCAACGGCCTGTTGCTGCCGAAGAAGGCGCAGGCGCTCAAGGACGCCGGTCTGTCGCGTCTCACCGTCAGCCTCGACGGCCTCGCCGAGGCGACTTTTCAGCGCATGAGCGACACGCAGGTATCGGTCGCCGGCGTCCTGGACGGCATCGCCGCGGCGCAGGCGGCGGGGCTCGCGCCGCTGAAAATCAATTGCGTGCTCAAGCGCGGCGTCAACGAGGACGAAATTCTTCCGCTGGTCAGGCATTTTCGCCACAGCGGCATCATTCTGCGCTTCATCGAATTCATGGATGTCGGTTGTACCAACGGCTGGCGCATGGACGATGTGGTGACGGCGCAGGAAATCCTGGCGACGATAGCCAGCCACTATCCAATCCGGCCCATCGAATCGAACTATGGCGGCGAAGTAGCCAAGCGCTGGGCCTTCGCCGACGGCGGCGGCGAGATCGGCGTGATCGCCTCGGTCAGCCAGGCCTTCTGCCACGACTGCAGCCGTGTCCGGCTGTCGACCGACGGCAAGCTCTACACCTGCCTGTTCGCCACCGACGGGATTGACTTGCGCGACCCGTTGCGGCGCAATGCGAGCGATGCGACACTCAGCGGCCTTATCGCAGACACCTGGACGCGGCGCGCCGACCGCTATTCGGAGCTGCGCCAGGCGGCGACCGTGCAGCCGCTGCGGCGCAAGATCGAGATGTCGTATATTGGCGGCTAAGAAAAAGACCAATAATTTTTTAAAAGGAATGGCGTTGACTGAAGCGGACGATTTGACCCATTTTTCCGAAGCGGGACGCGCGCGCATGGTCGATGTGTCGGCAAAGCCGAATACCCAGCGCGTAGCCATTGCCAGCGGCATCCTGCGCATGCAGCCGGCAACGCTGGCGCGCATCCGCGCCGGGACAATCGCCAAGGGCGACGTGCTGACTGTCGCCGATGTCGCCGCCGTGATGGCCGCCAAGCGCACCGCCGAGCTGATTCCGATGTGCCATACGCTGGCCCTCTCCGGCGTGCAGGTGGACTTCAGCGATATTGCGCTGGCCGACGCGGACGGCCGCGTCGGCATCAAGGTCGTCGCCTGCACGAGCTGCGTTGGGCCGACCGGCGTCGAGATGGAAGCCTTGTGCGCGGCCAGCATGGCGCTGCTCGCCATCTACGACATGTGCAAGGCGATCGACCGCGGCATGCGCATCGAATCGGTGCAGCTCGAGGAAAAGCGCGGCGGCAAGAGCGGGCTCTGGCAGCGGCGGCAAGCCGTCGGCGAGGGCCGGTGATGATCACCGTGCTGTTCTTCGGCCCGGTCGCCGAACGCGTCGGCGCCAGCCGGCTGGAAATCGGCCATGCCCCTGGCATGCGCTTGTGCGACCTGCAGGCACAATTGCAGCAACGCTATCCGCAAGCCTTCGAGATCGTTTCGATCGCCGCGATCAACGGCGAGCAGGTGCGCGACGGTGAACTGGCGCTGGCCGACCGCAGCGAGGTCGTGTTCATGTCCAAATTCTCCGGCGGTTAGGATGGCTGATTCCGTTCGCATACAGCTGGAAGACTTTTCACAGGACGAGGAAATCAGCGCCCTGCGCGACGGGTCGCCGCGCATGGGCGGCATCGCCACTTTTCTTGGTTGCGCGCGCGACTTTTCGCAGGGGCGGCAGGTCAGCGAGATCAGTTTCGATGCTTACGCCAGCATGGCCGTCGCCGAAATGCGCAAGCTGCGCGAAGAAGCGATCGCGCGCTTCGGCCTGATCGATGCCCGCCTCGTGCATCGCCTCGGCGTCGTCAAGGCCGGCGAGGCCATCGTCTTCATCGCCGCCGGCGCCGAGCACCGCGCGCAGGCCCTGCAAGCCTGCCAGTGGCTGATCGACGAATTGAAGCAACGCGTGCCGATCTGGAAGAAGGAAATCACCCCGCAGGGCGATTCCTGGGTCACGCCGCATCCATGAGTAAATCACCTCCCCCGGTCTTCATTTTTGTCGGCCACTCCGGCTCGGGCAAGACGACGCTGATCGAGAAGCTGCTGCCCGAGCTTGTCGGCAGGGGCTTGCGACTGGCGACGATCAAGCATGCGCATCACAGGGTCGCGCTCGACAGGGAAGGCAAAGACAGCTGGCGCTACAAGCAGGCCGGCGCGGCGATGAGCATGCTGGTCACCGCCGACGAATTGCAGCTCGTTGCCGATGCCGTCGATCGGCGCGAACCGGCGCAGCTTGCCGAGCGCTTTCTCGGCGAGGCTGACATGGTGCTGGCCGAAGGTTTTTCCCACGCCGCCGGCGGCAAGATCGAGGTGCTGCGCCGCGCTTGCGCCAAACCGCCGCGCTGCGCGCCGGCCGACAACCTGCTGGCGATGGTCACCGACATGGACGAGGTCTATCCGCAGCTGCCGCACTTCGCGCTCGACGACATTGCGGGCCT
Source organism: uncultured beta proteobacterium (assembly GCA_903917505.1). Next base: position 37,541 of record CAIXAY010000382.1, read on the forward strand.
CGCCGATTTCTTGCTCGAGCAGCGATGATTGCCGACTGCACCGCGCTGGTTCTGGCCGGCGGCGAATCGCGCCGGATGGGCGGCGACAAGACGCAACTGATGCTCGGCGACCAGACGCTGCTGCAAGGCGTGATCGCCGTCGTGCAGCCACTGTTCGCGCGGCTTGTGGTCAGTGTCCGCAACTACCGGCCCGACATCGCCGCGCCGCAGGTCTGCGACGCTTACGCCGGCGCCGGTCCGCTCGCCGGCCTGTGCGCCGGGCTGGCGCACGCCGACAGCGGGTGGGTTTTCGCCGTCGCCGCCGACATGCCTTTCGTGCAAGCCGCGCTGGTCGAGCGCCTGGCGCAGCAGCGCGGCGCTTGCCAGGCGGTCGTGCCCATCGTGCACGGTCACCCGCAGCCGCTCGCAGCGTTCTACGCGGCAAGCGCTCTGGCGCCGCTGCTGGCGATCTTGCGCGGCGGCGGCAAGCGCAGCCTGCGTGCGGCGCTCGACACCCTCGATGTCCGTTACGTCGATGAGCGCGAACTGCTGTCGGTCGATCCCGGTCTGCGCAGTTTCTTCGACCTCGATACGCCGCAAGACCTTGCGGTGGCACGAGAATGTGACTGGAGCGACACACTGTGAGCCAATCTGCCAATCTGTCGGTCAAGGCCGCGCAAGCCATCGTCCTGCAGCATGTGAAAACGCTGGCCGTCGAAACCGTCAGGCTCGAGGCCGCGCTCGGCCGCGTGCTCGCCGAGGAGATACGCGCCAACCGCGACCAGCCGCCGGCCGACGTTTCGGCGATGGACGGCTTCGCGCTGCGCAGCGCCGACTTGCCGCGCGAAGCAGGCGCGCCGCCGGCGGTCTTGACCATCGTCGAGGACATCATGGCCGGCGACCGGCCGCTGCAGACCGTGCGCGCCGGACAGTGCGCGCGCATCATGACCGGTGCGCCGGTGCCGCTCGGCGCCGACGCGGTGATTCGCGTCGAGGACACGCGCCTGCTCGCCGACACGCGGGTCGAAATCGGCCGCCCGGTCGATCCCGGCAACGACATCCGCCCGCGGGGCGAGAGCATGCGCACGGGGCAAGTCGTGCTCACCCCGGGGACGGAAATCACGTCCGGCGTGATTCCGGTCTTGGCCACGGTCAAGTGCGCAGAGGTCAAGGTGTATCACCGGCCGCGCGTCGCCATCCTGGCGACCGGTAATGAACTCGAAGCCATAGCCGAAGCCTTCGATCCGGACAAGATCCCGGATTCCAACAGCTACGCCCTGATGGCGCAGGCGCAGGCGCTGGGCCTTGAGCCCGTGCTGCTCGGCATCGCCCGCGACGATGCGCAGGAACTCGCGCGGTATCTGCGCCGCGGCCTAGCCTATGACGTACTCCTCGTCTCCGGCGGCTCGTCGGTCGGCGTGCACGATCACGTGCGCCCGACCCTCGCCGAACTCGGCGTCGACATGCATTTCTGGCGCGTCGAGATGCGCCCTGGCCACCCGGTCGCTTTCGGGACGACGGCCGGCGCGCGGGTTTTCGCCCTGCCCGGCAATCCGGTGTCGAGCATGGTCTGCTTCGAGCAGTTCGTTCTGCCGGCGCTGCGCCGGATGATGGGCAACCGCCGCCTGTTCCGGCGTACCGTGACCGCGACGCTCGCGCATCCGCTCAAGATCAGGCCGGGCCGCACCGAATTCGTCCGCGTCGTTCTGGCGCGCAGCGCGGGGTCGGGAGAATCACCGGCCTGGGTCGCCACGTCGACCGGCAATCAGAGCAGCGGCGCGCTGCTGTCGATGGCGCAGGCCGACGGCCTGCTGGTCGTTCCGGCGGCCAGCGGCGGATTGGCGGCAGGACAGAGCGCAAGCGTGGTGCTGCTCGACGGCGGCGCTTTCCAGAACGAAGCAGGTTTCGAGGAGTGATCGTGACAATCGCACGCATAGGCATCCTGACGGTTTCCGACCGCGCCAGCCGCGGCGTCTATGAAGACAAGGGCGGCCCGGCGATCCACGCCTGGCTGACGCAGGCGCTCACCAGTCCATGGGAAGCGGTGGCGCGGGTGATTCCCGACGAACAGCCGCAAATCGAGGCGGCGCTGCGCACCCTGGCGGACAACGAGGCCTGCTGCCTGATCGTGACCACCGGCGGGACCGGCCCGGCGCTGCGCGACGTCACGCCGGAAGCGACCGAAGCGGTGTGCACAAAAATGCTGCCCGGCTTTGGCGAGCTGATGCGCAGCGCCTCGCTGAAAATCGTTCCGACGGCGATCCTGTCGCGGCAGACGGCGGGCATCCGCGGCACGACGCTAATCGTCAACCTGCCGGGCAAGCCTTCGGCGATCGCCGATTGCCTGCACGCGGTTTTCCCGGCGGTGCCTTATTGCATCGACCTGATCGAGGGCGCACGGCTGGAAACCGACCCGCAGTTCTGTGCGACGTTCCGCCCGGCGCATGCCAAGCCGGTTAATTCCGCTTAAATCCGCCGCTCGCTTCTTCAGCGTGATTCGCCGAACTTCGCGCGCAGGCTCTCGACGGCATTGCGCTCGCCGCGCACGCTGAAGAACGCGCCCTCGCCATCAGCGCGTTCGCCGAGCACCTCGCAGCTGGCGTAGATTTCGCCGCGCAACTGTTGCGCCGACCACGGCAGGAAGATCTCGTCCTCGACCAGGCCGTGCTGGAAAAAAGCGACGATGCTCGCGCGCAGCCGGGCGATATCGTCGCCGCGCCGCGCGCTCAGCACGATGCAACCGGGATGCTGCGCCAAGAGCGCCGCTGCGCGTTCCTCCTGCAGCGCCACGTCACCGACCTGATCGATCTTGTTGAAGACGAAGAGGCGCGGCACGTCCTGCGCGCCGATTTCCGCGAGCACCGCGCCGGTCACCTCGATCTGGCGTTCGCAGCCGCTGTCGCTGGCGTCGATGACGTGCAGCAGCAGTGCGGCGTCGAGCGCCTCCTCGAGCGTCGACTTGAACGAGGCGACCAGCCCGTGCGGCAGGTTCTTGATGAAACCGACGGTGTCGCTGACCAGTACGCGCGGCATGCTATCGGGATAGAGGGCGCGCACCGTCGTGTCGAGCGTCGCGAACAGCTTGTCGGCGACCAGCACGTCGCTGCCGGTGAGCGCGCGCATCAGGGTGGACTTGCCGGCGTTGGTGTAGCCGATCAGCGCGACGCTCGCCAGCCCCTGCTGTTCCTGCCGCCGCGCGCGCTGCGTCTTGCGTTCGACATCCATCGCGGCGATTTCCTGCTGCAGTTCGGTGATGCGGTCGCGGATCTTGCGCTTGTCCATCTCGCCGAGCGACTCGCCGGCGCCGCGGCCGCCGCTGCCGCTGCGCTGCCGCCCCTGCGGCCCGGCCAGCTTGGCGGCTTCGCGCAGGCGCGGCGCCATGTAGCCGAGACGGGCGATCTCGACCTGCGCGCGCGCGGCGCGCGAGCGCGCGTTGCGGTGGAAGATTTCGAGGATGACCATGGTCCGGTCCATTACTTCGCAGCCGGTCTCCTTTTCAAGGTTGCGCGCCTGCGACGGCGAGATCTCGTGGTCGACGAAGATGACCTCGATACGGCCGGCGTCCTCTACGGTCGTGGACATAGTCGGCTCGTCGCCGGACGCGCCGTTCACGAAGCAGCGGATCTCCTCGCGCTTGCCGGTGCCGAGGTAAGCCGTCTTGTCGAAGCCCGCGCGCTTCTGCGTGAAGGTTTCCACGATCTTGTAGCCCAGCGTCTTGGCCAGCTCGCGCAGTTCGGTCAGCGAGGCGTCGAACTCGACATCGCTCACGTCAGGCAACTGCACGGCCGCAACGACGGCACACCGGGGCTTCTCTTTGACTTCGTTTCGCATTCGGGGAAGGCTTCTCTGGGCAAAAGGCAGAGTGTACCCGTCAATGCATCGTGTCGCCGAAATTGCGCAGTACGGTGCGCGGCGCATTTCAGGCGTTAAGAAGTGGACCGCAAGCCTGCTAGAATTCGCACACTCAATCCGATCCAGGACGCCTCCAATGCCCAAAACAACGATAGGCCCGGCCAACAAGCCGGTCGAAAAACTCGGCACGCCGCTCAGCCCCTCGGCGACCCGCGTCATGCTGCTGGGCGCCGGCGAGCTCGGCAAGGAAGTGATCATCGCGCTGCAGCGCCTCGGCGTCGAAACGATCGCCGTCGATCGCTACGCCGACGCCCCCGGCATGCAGGTCGCGCACCGCGCACATGTGGTCAAGATGACCGACGGCCCGGCGCTGCGCGCGATCATCGAGAGCGAGCGCCCGCATCTGGTGGTCCCCGAGATCGAGGCGATCGCCACCGACATGCTGCTCGAGATCGAGCGCGAAGGCCTCGCCGAAGTAATCCCGACGGCGCGTGCGACGCGACTGACGATGAACCGCGAAGGCATCCGCCGCCTCGCCGCCGAAGAACTCGGCCTGCCGACTTCGCCCTACGCCTTCGCCGATACGCTGGCCGAGGTGCAGGCAGCGATCGACGGTGGCATCGGCTACCCCTGCCTGATCAAGCCGACCATGTCCTCCTCCGGCAAGGGCCAGTCGCTGCTGCGCGGCCCGGCCGACGTGGCCAAGGCCTGGGATTACGCGATGCAGGGCGGGCGCGTCAGCCAGAGCCGCGTCATCGTCGAGGGATTCATCGCTTTCGATTACGAGATCACGCTGCTCACGGTGCGCGCCGTCGGCGCGAGCGGCGCCGTGGAGAGTTACTTTTGCGAGCCGGTCGGGCACGTCCAGATCAACGGCGATTACGTCGAATCGTGGCAGCCGCAAGCCATGAGCGCAGCCGCGCGCGAGAAGGCGCGCGCCATCGCCGGCGCGGTGACCGGCAACCTGGGCGGGCGCGGCATCTTCGGCGTCGAACTCTTCGTCAAGGGTGACGAGGTGTGGTTCTCGGAAGTGAGCCCGCGTCCGCACGACACCGGACTCGTGACGCTCGCTTCGCAGCGCTTCTCCGAATTCGAGCTGCACGCGCGCGCCATTCTCGGCCTGCCGGTCGACGTCAGCTTGCGCGGGCCGGGCGCTTCGGCGGTCATTTACGGCGGCGTCGAAGCGAGAGGCATCGCCTTTGCCGGCGTCGCCGACGCGCTGAGCGTTCCGGGCAGCGACCTGCGCCTCTTCGGCAAGCCGGAGAGCTTCAAGAAGCGACGCATGGGTGTCGCCATCGCCACCGGCGCCGATACCGACGAAGCGCGCAGCCGCGCCAAGCTCGCCGCGAGCCGGGTCAAGCCGGGCGCAGCGTAGGCGAAGAAACGGGAATTGCGGCCGCCGCTTCAGGCGGCCGGGCGAATGCAAAGCGATTGAACCGGAACGCCATAGCGCTTAGAATGGCGACCTCTGCGGGCGTCGTATAATGGTAATACCCTAGCTTCCCAAGCTAGAGCCGTGGGTTCGATTCCCATCGCCCGCTCCAAGAGATTATCCAAAATAGTTCAGGTTTATCCAAGACACCCCCTGAATCCCGCTTAACCACGCGATTTTTTTCGTCCAGCTATCCAAAATGATCCAAACTCCTTTGCTTGCTCCCGAAGCTAATTGGGGGTAAATTTGGGGGTAACAGCCAAAATACTGTGATGTTGGTTCCTAAAAGTTACCCCCAGAGGAAGCCATGTCCCTTACAGATAAAGCGATTCGCAACGCCAAGGCTATCGACAAGCCGATCAAGTTATCCGATGGGGGCGGCTTATTCCTGCTAGTTACCCCTAGCGGGGGTAAGTGGTGGCGATTGAAATACCGGAGCGGGGGCAAGGAGAAATCGCTTTCGTTAGGGACTTACCCGGACACTGGTCTTAAAGATGCACGCGAGAGGCGCGAAGAAGCACGCAAGTTGATCGCTAACGGAATTGACCCGAGCGAAGCGCGGAAGGCCACAAAGCGCGAGGCCCAAATTTCCGGGGCAAACACTTTTGAAGCTGTTGCTGGTGAGTGTATGGAAGGCCGCAAAACCCAAATTGGCCTGCCTCAGCATGAAAGAATGCTCGCTCGAATGAAAAAAGATGTCTTCCCGTGGCTGGGGAAGCGCCCCGTTTCTGAAATTGACGCGCCGGAGATTCTGTCAGTCCTGCGGCGAGTCGATGAACGTGGAGCAAGGTACCTACGTCTGTTCTTCGCCGGGCACGTTTGTGCCTAGATCTTCGGCTAGTAGCTTGCCTACCAGCAAATCCAGTTCGGCAAGGTGCGCTTTGAGCGGTGGTGCCTTCTTTGTTGCCATGGCCTGTTGGTCCTCGTCTATTGCTGGCTCCGAACGATCGAGCACCCTTTGGGGAGGGGAATATCACTGAAAGACCAATGGGCCGAACCCGAACAAGGGGCCGAGAATGGTATTGCAGCAGTATTGGGGCAACACTTTAATCGGAACCCTTTGCCACAACAACCTCCACTTTCGAACCCTGCATCCTGACCGACCCGCCCTCATAGGCGTTGGCGAGCCTCAGTAGAGGGGAAAGTTGATGCGGGTGAGCCTGACCATCAAACGATGGCTACCAATCCCTACCCTCGGCTCGTACAGTGGCGGAAACACGTTTTCTTGTGGCTTCTAGAGGGAAATCAGCCAACTCCATCTTATGGCACTTGCCGAGCACTAAAGGTCAGCATATGGGGGTAACTTTGGGGGTAGGTCTTAAGAAAATTTAAGCAATGCCATTGCGACACAAGCCATTGCTCATGGTGTTCGATTCCCATCGCCGCTCCAGAAACACGTGCGATCAGTCGTACTTCATCTCTTCGGCTTTTTGCTTCATCGTCGTTGGCGCCGTCAAATCGAGTTTGAAGCAAGTCGCGCCGGCTATGTCGACGATGACCAGATGCCCGTTGGGCACTATCTTCTGCACTTCCTTGTCGAGCCCAGGCTTGTCCATTGCAACCGGCGCGGTGTCGCTTCGCCAGACCAGCTCGTTGGACGGCGTATAGATCAAATAGCACACCGCAGATGCCGCAGTTGAAAAAGCAAGTGCGAGCAAAGCGAAGATTGTTTTCATCACTGAACCTCTCGATAAGCCCGCGACGGTCTTCCGGTGCGCTTATAGGCGCTCTTATCCTAGCCCAAGTTGCCAACGGCGTACAAGCACTTGCGCATCGCCTCACCATTGTGCAGGGGGGCGCGGCGTTTGCGCCGTTCGCCGGCGATCGGCCGGATTATGACAATGCGGGAGATGCTAAGCTTCGAAACCCGCCAGCCGCAGAAGCAATAGCCGCATTTTGAAGTGACGGCACTGCGCTTGGACACGCTGATCGATTTCGCCAGGGGACCGCCCGCATGGATCCAAAACGACGCCAGGCCGATGACATGAAGGGCGACGCGCTCAACGCGCAGCGCTTTCAGATGCTCGAGGACATCGCGCACGAACTTTCGGGCGGTGACCTCGTATTTCCGACCTGCTTTGAAGTCAGCCTGCGGCTGCGCAAGGAACTGCAGGATGCGGAAGTGCCTGTGGCGCGCATCGCCGGCATCGTCAGCCTTGAACCCCTGGTGGCCGCCAAGCTGATCAGACTGGCGAATTCAGCGCATTACAATCCCGGCGGCCAGCAGGTGCGCAGCATCCCGGCGGCCATCACCCGCCTCGGCATCAATCTGGTTCGCATCACCGCGCTCGCCATCGCCTCGAAACAGATGATGCTGTCCAAGGGCATGGTGGCCTTTAAGGATTTGTCGAACGCGCTCTGGAAGCACTCGATCAAGAGCGCCGCGGCGGCCCGCGTTCTGGCGCGCACCTGCACGCCCCTGAATCCGGACGAAGCCATGCTGGCCGGGCTGCTCCATGACTTCGGCGCGTTCTACATGCTTTACCGCGCAGCCCGCTATGCCGACCTGTGCGAGCGGCCCGAAACCGTGAAGTACCTGATCATGCAGTGGCACGACAGTATCGGCGTATCGCTGCTCAACGCGCTCGGATTGCCGGAAGAGATTGTTCAGGCGACGATAGCTCACGATCATCCGCGCGATTTGGCGCCCGCCACCCTGAAGACGCTTTCCGATGTCGTCTACGTCAGCAACATCCTTTGCGGCGCGCATTTTGAATGGCTCTATCAGGATATCGACCCGGGCGTCATGGGCGCCGACGTGCTGCGCGAGACTTTCGTCGAGATCCTGCCGGCGATCGAATCCGAGTCGGCGGAAATGCTGGCGATATTCGATTGAGCTGATCGCCATGGAACGTTGCCCCTGGTGCGAAGGCTTTGACCTTTACCGTGCCTACCACGATTGCGAATGGGGCCTGCCGCTGCGCGACGATCGGGCCCTGTTCGAACTGCTGATCCTCGAGGGCGCGCAAGCCGGCCTGTCGTGGGCGGCGATTCTCAGGAAGCGGGAAAATTACCGGCGCGCCTTCGACGGCTTTGATCCGGCGCTGATCGCCAACTATGGGGATGCGAAAGTTGCGGCGCTGCTCGCCGATGCGGGGATAGTCCGCAACCGCGCCAAGGTCGCCGCGGCCATCCAGAACGCCCGGGCTTATCTGGCGCTCACCGCCGCGGGCGAATCATTCAGCGATTTTTTGTGGCGCTTCGTCGATGGCGCGCCTATCGAGAACCGCTGGACTTCAATGGCCGAGGTGCCGGTCCGGACGAGCGCGTCGGACGCGCTGAGCAAGGCCCTGGGCCGCGCCGGTTTCAAGTTCGTCGGTTCGACGATCTGCTATGCCTTCATGCAGTCGGCTGGCCTGGTTAACGACCATCTGCTGGGCTGTCCGCGGCACGCCGAAGTCGGGGCCGGCGAGGCGCGGCGCTAAGGGGCGAAACTGACTGCGGCGTCGGCGTGGCCGGACCAGTGCGTCGTCACCTGCGCAATGCACAGCTGCAAGGCGTCGATATCGATCGGCTTGTACTGAATCAGGATGCCGCGTTGGGCCATGCTGCCGATGATTTTCGGATCCGTGTCGCCGGTCACGATGATCGCCGGCAAGCTCTCGCCAAAGGCCTTTCGCACAGCGGCGATGACGTCAAAGCCGGTTTCCTTGCCCTCCAGCCGGTAATCCGAAATGACGATATCAGGCGCCAAGCCGTCCAGACGCGCCAACAGCGCCTCACCCGAAACCGCGGCTACCACCTGATGTCCGGCATTTTCCAGCGAACAGAGCATGGCTTCGAGAACGCGCGCATTGTCTTCGACCAGGGCGATGCGGATAGCCTCGCCGTACGGCGCTTGCGCTTCCTCCGGCGCGGCGATGCGGGCCTGCCCTTGCGGCAGCTGCAAGGCGAACATCGATCCCTTTCCGAGGCGCGAACAAACGCGCACCTTGACGCCCAGCAAGGCGCCTATCTTGGCGACGATGGCCAGCCCCAGGCCGCTGCCGTGATTGCGCGCATCGCTTTCCAGTTGCCTGAATTCCTCGAAGATCTCGGCCGTCTTGTCCGCGGGGATGCCGATGCCGGTATCCCAGATTTCGACCCACATTTCGCCTTCGCGCCGGCGGCAGCCGACCAGCACACCGCCGCGCTCGGTGTAGCGCACGGCGTTGCTGAGAAGGTTGCCCAGGGCGCGGGTGAGCAATAGCGCATCGCTCCGGGCGACAAAGTCCGATGCGCGATGGTGCAGCGCGATGCCCTTCAGCTGCGCTTCATTGGCGTATTGCGCGATGAGCTTTTCCAGCACCTCGGTGATGGCAAAGTCGGTGATGTTCGGTTTGACGACGCCGGCGTCGAGCTTGCTCATGTCGAGCAGATCCGTCAGCAGCTCGCTCAGGCTGCTGACGCAGCTCTGGATGCTGTTGGCGAGGTCGGCATGCTTGGCCCCGACCTTGTACTTGAGCACGCCGACATACAGGGCGAGGGCGCTGAGCGGCTGGCGCAGGTCGTGGCTGGCGGCGGCGAGAAAACGCGACTTGGCGTTGTTGGCCCGCTCGGCCTCGTCCTTGGCCGCCTGCAACGCCTGCTCGGCGCGCTTGTCCTCGGTAATGTCGGCGACGACGCCGACAATGCGCACGGGACGGCCCGCAGCGTCAAAGTAGAAGCGGCCAAGCAAGGCGATCCAGCGGATGCCGCCTTGCGGCTCGCGCACGCGCACCTCGACCGACATGCGGGCGTTTTCCGTGCGCGCGTTGGCGTCGGTGACCTTCTGGCGATCTTCGGGGTGGATATGCTCCAGGGTGATGGCGAGCGACCACCGCGATTGCAGTTCCGGGTAACCGAAGATCTGATCGTGACGCAGCGAGCGAAAAATGCGCCCGCTCGGAAGGTCGAGGTCCCAGGTACCCAGGTCGGCCGACTCGAGGGCCAGACGCAGCCGCGCCTCGCTCGCCAGCAGGGCGTCCTCGACGCGCTGGCGTTCGACGAAAGCGCTGCGCAATTTCTCGGCGCTGTCGACGAGCGCGCTCTGCAGGGCGCGCACCTCCCTGATCTTCGTCGGCGCCGCAGGCGCCGTGAAATCGCCCTCGCCCAGTCTTCGGGCGGCATCGCACAAGGCCGCGATCGGACGCAACAAGAAGCGGTTGCTGCCGTACCAACCCAGAACGGCAATCATCGCCAGCAAGCCGAGCAGCAACATGAAATCGATGGCGAAGTCCCGTTCTATCCCTGCCGTGACCACGCTTTTCGGAATGCCGACATAAAGCAGTATCGGGCCGGCGACCGTGTTGGCAAAGGTCGAGACGGCGATGATCCGGCGCACGCCATCGAAGGACGAGACATATTCGCTGACGCCTTCACCGCCCGCGGCGAGCAAGTCCTTGAAGCCCGGGGTTCCGTTTATCGACTGGCCGACCGCGCCTTCCGGGTCGGGATGGCGGGCGATGATCTGGCCGGCGGAGTCCACGAGGGCCAGCCGCGATCCGTCCGGGAGTCTCGACTTGGTGAAGGCGTTTCGCATCCATGAAAGGCTGAGGGCCACGTAATACACGGCCTCGACGCGCCCCGACTCGTCGCGCAGCGCGCGCGCAAAAATGAGGGTCGGAATGTCCGTGACGCGGCCGACGAGGGGCCCGCTGATCACCGTCCTGGGAGACTGCAGCGCTTCCTGAAAGTACGCCCGGTCAGCGATGTTCAGGGGGCGGGGAAACGGCCACGCGTGGCAGATGACGTTCCCGTTGACCATGGCGAGACCGATGTTCCAGAATTCCGGGTACTCCCGCGCCTTTGCCGCCAGCTGCGCGGAACAATTCGGATTCTTGCCGAGATCGCGCATCGTCGGCGCCAGATTGCTCAGGGCCTGATCCGCCCGCGCGATGACGCGGCTCTGTTGGTCGACGATGCTTTCGGCCGTTTGCCGAACGCGGTTTCTGGCGTCCTCGATGCGCTCGTCGCGTTCCGCCGCCATGCGATGGTAAGTGACGCCCGAGACCAGCGCAAAGGCCAGCGCAATGATCAGCAGCAGCCGCGCGCGCAGGCTGTGCTGCCGATGGAGAGCAGGTAAATTCATCGACCCCTTCCCCCTTCGTTACAAGGCTTGTCCCAATACCTTATCTTACGAACTCCCTGGCTTCGCGTGCAAGCTTAACGTCATATGCCAATAGCCTATAAAGAGTCTAGCACGGCAATGGCGAATCGATGTCAATTTTCGATCGTGCGGGCCGGCGCGCCCAAGGGCGCGGGCTTTCGCCCGCGACGGCCATGCTAGACTGGGAACCGGAGTCCGTGATCCGCAGTCAACCGGGAACACCGGGCCCGGATTCTTCGCCTGTTTTCCCGATAGCCGTCGCCCCTTACGGTTCTTGTGCCCATGAATACGCCGACAATCGAATCTGAAGAATTTTACGTTTGCGCCGGTATCTGCCGGATAGACCCCGAAACGTCCACCTGCATCGGTTGCGGCCGCCCGGTCGTCGAGCCGACGGTGCAAGCGCCCGATGCAGGGATCATTGAGATGCCGGGCGCCAATTCCCCGGACAAGGCGTCCTGACCCGGCGCGCGAGCCGCGGCGGCCGCCGGAAAGCTCGGTTGCGCCAACGGCCGCCGCCGCCCATACTTTCTCCAGGGCATTAAAGACCCACAGAGGAGAACGACATGGACATGACCATCGCTTCGGCTGCCTTCGCGCACAACGCGGCCATCCCCAAGCTATACACCTGCCAGGGCAAGGACATTTCGCCGCCGCTGGCCTGGCGCAACGTACCGGCCGCGGCGAAGAGCCTGGTGCTGATCGTGGACGATCCCGATGCGCCGGACCCGGCCGCGCCGCGCATGACCTGGGTGCATTGGCTGCTCTACAACCTGCCGGCCGGCAGCGGCGGTTTGTCCGAAGCGGTGCAACTGCTGCCCGCCGGCACCCTCGACGGCTTGAACGACTGGAAACGCACGGGCTACGGCGGCCCTTGTCCGCCGATCGGCCGGCACCGCTACTTCCACAAGCTTTACGCGCTCGACGTGGTGCTGCCCGACCTGAAGAAGCCGGACAAGAAAGCGCTCGAACAGGCGATGCGGGGACACGTCATCGCCGAAGCGCAACTTGTCGGCACCTATCAAAAAGCCTGAGCCGCGCACGGTGAGCGCCATGAAATTTGTCAACATCACTGCCGACGAAAAAGTGCCGGCCCTCGGCATGGGCACCTGGCGCATGGGCGAGCGCCGCGCGCTGCATGACGAAGAAATCAGGAGCCTGCAGCGCGGCATCGAGCTCGGCATGACGCTGATCGATACCGCCGAGATGTACGGCGAAGGCGCCACCGAGACGCTGGTCGGCGAAGCGCTCGCCGGACGCCGCGACAAGGTCTTCCTGGTCAGCAAGGTCTATCCGCACAACGCCAGTGCGCGCGGCACGCTGCAGGCCTGCGAGCGCAGCCTGGCGCGCTTGCGCACCGATCATATCGACCTGTATCTCCTGCACTGGCGCGGCAATGTGCCCCTGGCCGAAACGGTGCGGGCTTTCGAACGCCTGCAGCGCGATGGAAAGATTCGTCATTGGGGCGTCAGCAACCTCGATCGCGCCGACATGGACGAACTCTGCGCGGCGCCCGGCGGCGATCGCGTCGCGGCCAATCAGGTGCTCTACAACCTGACGCGCCGCGGCATCGAATGGGACCTCTTGCCGTGGTGTGCCGAGCGGCATATCGCGGTGATGGCCTATTCGCCGGTCGAGCAGGCGGCCTTGCTGCGCGAGCCGCGGCTGCGCGCGCTGGCGACCAGGCTCGGGCACTCGCCGGCGCAACTCGCGCTGGCCTGGGTCCTGTCGCGCGACCAGGTGATCGCCATTCCGAAAGCCGGGCAACTCGCCCACGTCGATGAAGACTTCGTTGCCGCGGCATGCACGCTCGATGCCGCGGTGCTCGCCGAACTCGACGAACTCTTCCCGCCGCCGCGGCGGGCGCGGCCGCTGGAAATGCTTTGATCGCAAGGGTCGCATGCTAAAATCCCCTGCTGATGGAACTCCTGATCAATGGCGAGCCCCGCCAATTCTCCAGCGCCCTGACTGTCGCTGAACTCGTCGACCTGCTCGGTTATGCCGGCAAGCGCATCGCCGTCGAGCGCAACGGCGAGATCGTTCCGCGCGGCCGCCACGCCGAAGCCCGGCTCGCCACCGGCGATCGCCTTGAAATCGTCGTCGCCGTCGGCGGCGGCTGATTTCGCCCGCAATTCAAACGTAGCAAAGGAAAGCCCAGTGAATGATCGCGCACATGGTTTGACGATAGCCGGCAAGACTTACCGTTCGCGCCTGCTCGTCGGCACCGGCAAGTACAAGGATTTCGCGCAGACGCGCGCGGCGATCGACGCTTCGGGCGCAGAAATCGTGACCGTGGCGATCCGCCGCGTGAACATCGGCCAGAACCCCGGCGAGCCGAATCTGCTCGACGCGCTGCCGCCGGCGCAATTCACCATCCTGCCCAACACCGCCGGCTGTTTCACTGCCGACGACGCGGTGCGCACGCTGCGCCTCGGGCGCGAGCTGCTCGACGGGCACGCGCTGTGCAAGCTCGAAGTGCTCGGCGACCCGAACAACCTGTTCCCGAATATGCCCGAGACGCTCAAGGCCGCGTCCATCCTGGTCAAGGACGGATTCGAGGTGATGGTCTACTGCGCCGACGACCCGATCCAGGCGGCGATGCTCGAGGACATCGGCTGCGTCGCGGTGATGCCGCTGGCTTCGCTGATCGGCTCCGGCATGGGCATCGTCAATCCGTGGAACCTGCGCCTGATCATCGACAAGCTCAAGGTGCCGGTGCTCGTCGACGCCGGCGTCGGCACGGCCTCCGACGCGGCGATCGCCATGGAGCTCGGCTGCGACGGCGTGCTGATGAACACGGCCATCGCCCACGCCAGGGATCCGGTGCTGATGGGCAGCGCCATGAAGAAAGCGGTCGAGGCCGGGCGCGAAGCCTTCCTCGCCGGGCGCATGGCGCGCAAGTATTACTCGGCCGATCCCTCGTCGCCGACGGGTGGCTTGATAGGCTCCTAGATGAACGTGCCGGACGAGCCAGCGCTGCAGGATCCGGCGGCGCAAGCACCGGAAGCGCCGGCAAAGGCGCGGCCCATTCGCAGCTTCGTGCTGCGCCAGGGCCGCGTCAGCAATGCCCAGCTGCGCTACTACGAGGGGATGATGGCGCACATCGGCGTTCCCTACGTGCCTGCGCCGCATGATCTGGCGACGGTGTTCGGCCGCAGCGCGGATACTGCGCCAAAAATTCTTGAAATCGGTTTCGGCATGGGCGAGACCTCGGCGCAAATCGCCGCGGCCAACCCGGACCAGGACTACCTCGGCATCGAGGTGCACACGCCGGGCGTCGGCAGCCTGTGCAAGCTGGTCGCCGAGCAGGGACTGGCCAACGTGCGCATCGTCCAGCACGACGCGGTCGAGGTCTTGCGCGACATGATCCAGCCCGGCGCGCTGTCCGGCGCGCACATCTTCTTTCCCGATCCCTGGCCGAAGAAGCGGCATCACAAGCGGCGCCTGATCCAGCCGCCGCTCGTCGCGCTGCTCGCCAGCCGGCTCAAGGCCGGCGGCTACATCCACTGCGCGACCGACTGGGAAGAATACGCGCAGCAGATGCTGGCCGTGCTTTCGGCCGAGCCGCTGCTGGAAAACACGGCGCCCGATTTTTCGCCACGGCCCGACTATCGGCCGCTCACCAAGTTCGAGCAGCGTGGGCTGCGGCTGGGGCACGGGGTGTGGGACGTGATCTTTCGCCGGCGCGAAGGACCGGCTTAAGCGCGCTACTCCAAACGGAAGTAAGCCGGGACGATCAACTCCCTGGCTGTCGCGCCGGTCTGTTTGCCCATCGCGTAAGCCGCCTTGATGGCGGCGTTGTCGAGGATCGTGTGGCCGCTGCTGGTGGCGATGCCGACGTCGATGATTTCACCGTCGGGCGAGAGCTTGAGCAGCAGCCAGACGTCGCCTTCGATGCCGCGGGCGACGGCCTCGGGCGGGTAGAACAGAAGTTTCGACAGCTTGCGCTGCATCTTTTGCGCCTCGCGCCTGGCCGCGGCTCTCGGCGTCGCCTGCGTCGGCGCGGGCGTGATGCGCGCCGGCGCGACGACTTGCGGCGCTTCTTCGGCGTCGATGGTATTCTTGAGCAAGGGATCGGCGGCTGCGGCTTCGGGCCCGGGCGGCAGGCGCAGGGTCGCCAGGAGCGTCGGTGGCGGCGGTGCAAGCGCAAGCCGGTTCACGAAGTCGGGAAGGAGGATGCCGATATGCAGTGCGATGGACAGCGCAAGGGCGGGAATCAGGCGGAGCGTCATTAGTGCCATATTGTGCAACAAATTCCGGCGCAATATTCGCCGCGACGGTGATGGAGGAAGTCTTTCGATGCGCCTGATGTTCAGAAGTGTGAGCGTGCTGCTTGTCGTTTGCGGTTTGCTGCTCGGCTTGGCGCATGCCGCCTCGCCGGATCCCGTCGCCTTCGGCCTGACGATAGAGCGCGGCGACGTCGGCAAGGCCAGGGCCTGGCTCGACGCGGGAATGGATCCCGAATTCCAGGCGCCGACGATCGGATCGGGGCTGATGATCGCCGCCTGGAACGGCAACATCGAGATGATGGCGCTTTTCGTCGAGCGCGGCGCCGACCCGAAGCGCGCCAATCGCAACGGCGAGCAGCCGCTGCAACTCGCCGCGTGGAACGGCCATCTCGAAGCGGTCAAATGGCTGCTCGAGCACGGCGCCACGGTGAACCGCGAAGGCAACCACTGGGGCGCGCTGCATTACGCGGTATTCAACGATCACCAGGACATCGTCAAGTATCTGCTCGAGCGCGGCGCCGAGGTCAACGCGCACTCGCCCAACGGCTCGACACCCTTGATGCTCGCCGCGCGCGAAGGCCGTGAAGAACTGGCCAAGGTCCTGATCGATTCGGGCGCCGATGTGAAAGCGAAGAACGACTGGGGCGACAGCGCGCTGACGCTGGCCATGCGCTACGACCACTATCGCGTCGGCAAAATGATCTCCACGGCCGAGGAGTTCGCGGTTGCCGTCAAGGCGCCCAAGGAAACCTTCGGCGAGCCGACGCGCTCGGCCTCGGCGCCGAGCGAAATCGAGGAGCTGCTGCGCAAGATTCGCGAAGCCGAAGCCGAGGGACGGCCGACCGAGGAATTGCGCAAGCAGCTCGCCGAAGCCATCAATGTCTTCCGGCGCAATGCGATAGCCCAGCGCGATGCGCGCCGGCCGATGCCCCTGCCCTATCAGCCCAAGTCCATCGTCATCACCGCCAAGCGCGGCAAGCCGGGGGTCGAGCGGGCGCAAGTGGTGGTCAATGGACAGCCGGTCGCTGCGCCCGCCGCGAAGGCCTCCGGCAAGACGCCTGCGATCACCATCACGCCAACGCAGCGCGCGACGCAGGCGCAGATCGCCGACCTCATGCGCCAGATCCGCCTGACCGAGGCGCAGGGCCGGCCGGCGGACGACATGCGGCAGCAGCTCTCGGTGCTCGTCGATTCGCTGAACTCGCCTTAGCCGGCGACGCGTTCCCTACGGCTTACAGGCCGCCCAAATCCTCGACGACGAGATCGGGCTGGCGGGCCAGCGCCGGCAGGTCCTCGCGCTTGGCCTCGCCGCTCAGGACCAGGATGAATTCGATGCCGGCGTTCTCGGCGAGCACCTTGTCGGTCGTCAGGCGGTCGCCGACCATCACCATTTCGCTTTTCGCAAAGCGCTTCAAGAGCGGCGACAGGACGATGGTGCTGGGCTTGCCGAAGACCATCTGCGGCAAGCGCCCGGTCGCCGCTTCGTACAGCTTCACGAAGCTGCCGGTATCGGGCAGCGGCCCCCTGGCCGAGGGGCAGACGAGGTCGGGGTGGGTGGACAAGAAGCGCAACTCTGGACGCTGCAGCAAGAGGCACGAGGTCGCGAGCTTTTCGTAGGTCAGCTCGGTGTCATAAGCGAGGATGACCGCCTGGCAGTCGGCGCCGGAGGTGAACACCAGGCCCGGCAGGCGTTCGCGCAGAAAGGCCTGGAAGCTGGCGT
The DNA here is from genome assembly GCA_903917505.1 of uncultured beta proteobacterium. Next base: position 54,820 of record CAIXAY010000382.1, read on the forward strand.
TGCCGACCGGGTAGATGCGCCGGATATCGTGTTCCTGCAGATAATCGACGAGCGGCAACAAGGGCGAAAGGATGCGCTCGAGACCGACCTTGATTCCTAGGCCGGCGAGCTTTTTCGTGTAGTCGCTGAGGCTCTTCGAGGTGTTGTTGGTCAGGAAGAAGATCTCCTTCTTCCCGAGGTTGCGCAGGATGAAATCTATCGTTCCCTGGATGGGGACGTCACCGAGGTAGACGGTCCCATCCAGGTCGAAGACGAAACAAGTTTTTGAGTCAATATCCACTGATTACATCAGGTACTTGAGCGGCACGAGCGAAAGGCTCGGGAAGAGCAGCAGCAGGAAGAGCACGGCGATTTCCATGAGCAGGAAGGGCATCAGCTTTCTGACCAGATGGCCCATGGAAATTCCCGCCGAACCGCAGACGACGAAGAGCACGGTTCCGACCGGCGGCGTGATGACGCCGATGCCGACGTTGAGCACGAACAGCAGCCCGAAGAAATACGGGTCGATCCCGGCCGCGGCGGTCAGCGGGTAGAACACCGGCGCGAAGAGCAGGATGTTCGGCGTCAGGTCCATCACGCAACCCGCGGCGAACAGAAAGATCATGATCGCGACGAGCAGCAGGTTGGGCGTCGGCACCAGCGGCTGGAAGAAGGCCGTCATTTGCGCCGGAATCTGCGCCGCGGTGATGAACCAGCCGACGGCGGTCGCCGAGCCGACGATCAGCATCACGACCGCGGTACTGCGCGCAGCGGTGGCGCTGACGCGCAGTAGATTCCGAAAGGTCAGTTCGCGATAGTAGAGCACCGTCACCAGGATCGCATAGACCGCTGCGAAAGCGCCGCCCTCGGTCGGCGTGAACACGCCGAAGCGGATGCCGCCCAGGAGCAGCACCGGCAACATGAAAGCCGGCGTCGATTCCTTGAGGATGACCTTCGCTTGCGCGCGGGTGAAGACGATCGTTTCAGTGTAGCCGTCGATGCGCACCACGAAGAACCACATGACCAGCAGGAAGAAGCCGATGATCAGGCCCGGCACCAGGCCGATCATGAACAGCCGGGTGATCGACAGCTCCATCGTCGCGCCGAGCAGGATGAAGTTCGCCGACGGCGGGATGATAGGCCCTAGAATTGCGCCCGCAGAAATGATGCCGCCGGCGCGGCCCTTGTCGTAACCGGCGTCCTTCATCATCGGATAAAGGATGCCCATCAGCGCCGCGGCTTCGCCGACCGAACTGCCCATCAGCCCGGCGAAGATCACCGCGGCGATGATCGTCGCGTAGCCGAGGCCGCCCTTGACGCGGCCGATCATCAGCTGGGCAAGCATGATGACGCGCTTCGAGAGCCCGCCCTTGGCCATGATCTCGCCGGCGAAGACGAAGAAGGGAATGGCCATCAGCGGATAGTTGTTGACGCCGTCGACCATCGACTGCGGGATGATCATGAAGTCGCCGTCGCCCGAATAGAGCATCAGCACGATGGCCGAGAGCACCATCACCAGCGCGATCGGAATCTCGAGGAGGAGGAAAAAGAACAGGCTGCCGAGGAAAATGACGAGTTCCATGATCAGAACTACTTCGGCTTGGCAAGGAACTGCGAGGCCGGCTTCTTGATCGTCTTGACCAGCTCGAAGCCGCGCATGATGATGACCGTGATCGCCATCAGCGGCAGCGTGCCATTGACGAAGGCCATGTTGAGCCCGGTCGCCACGGTGGCGGTGTCCATCGTTTGCAGCACCAGCGACACGCCGCCGACGGCGAGGACGAAGAGCGCCGCGAGCGCTAACAGCTGGGCGGCGATATCGATGCACTTGCGCGTCACGCCGTGCAGCAGTCCGGTGACCATGTCGAC
>CAIXAY010000383.1 GCA_903917505.1 uncultured beta proteobacterium
CGCCCGCGTCGGGCTGTCGATCTGCTATGACATCCGGTTTCCCGAACTGTACCGGGGGCTCGGCGTCGTCGACCTGATGGTGATCCCCGCCGCGTTCACCGAGACGACTGGGCGCGCCCACTGGGAAATCCTGCTGCGCGCGCGCGCCATCGAAAACCAGTGTTACGTGCTGGCCAGCGCGCAGGGCGGCCGCCACGAAAACGGCCGCGAAACGCACGGCAACAGCCTGCTGATCGATCCCTGGGGCGAGATTCTCGGCCGCCAGCCGAAAGGCCCCGGCATCGTCATCGGCGAGCTTGACCACGCACGCATCGCCGAAGTGCGCGCCAGCCTGCCGGCATTGACGCATCGGGTATTGTGACGCAAAAAATCCACCGCCAGGTTTCACCAGGAAGATCTGGATTGTGCATGTTTGTTTTCTTGGTGTCTTAGTGCTTCGCTTGTTTCGAAATTGAATTTGTTTGAATTGGAAACGCAATGACCGCAAATGCATCATCCCTGCTCGTGCAGGCGCAGAAAACCCTGCTGACCCCCTACGGCCTGGACGTCGCCACGCTCGACAAGGTGTTCGGGACGATCATGGCGCGCGACGTCGATTACGCCGACCTCTATTTTCAGTACAGCCGTTCGGAGGCGTGGAGCCTCGAGGAAGGCATCGTCAAGTCGGGCAGCTTCAACATCGACGAGGGCGTCGGCGTGCGCGCCATGGCCGGCGAGAAGACGGCCTTCGCCTATTCCGACGATATCAGCCTGCCGGCGCTCGGCGACGCCGCGTCAGCGGTGCGCGCCATCGCCGCGGCAGGGCAGGCGCGGCGCAGCAAGATGGTTCCGGCGGGACGAAGCTTGCCGGCGCATACCCTCTACGCGGGACTCGATCCGATCGCTTCGCTCGCCGCCGCGGCCAAGGTGCAGCTGCTCGAGCGGCTCGAGTCCTACGCCCGCGCCGAAGATGCGCGCGTCAAGCAGGTGATGGCGCACCTCGCCGGCGAATACGAGGTGGTGCTGGTCGCCGGCAGCGACGGCCGGCTGGCGGCCGATGTCCGGCCGCTCGTGCGGGTATCGATCACGGTCATCGTCGAGGGTCAGGGCGGCGAGCGCGAGCAGGGCTCGGCCGGCGGCGGCGGGCGTACCGATTACGGCTATTTCAGCGATGCGCTGCTGCGCGGCTATGCGCGCGAGGCGGTGCATCAGGCGCTCACCAATCTCGAAGCGCGGCCGGCGCCGGCCGGCACGATGACCGTCGTGCTCGGTTCCGGCTGGCCTGGCATCCTCCTGCACGAGGCCGTCGGGCACGGCCTCGAGGGCGACTTCAACCGCAAGGGCAGTTCCACTTTCGCCGGCCGGATCGGCAAACGCGTCGCGGCCAGGGGCGTTACCGTCGTCGATGACGGGACGATGGACGGCCGCCGCGGTTCGCTCAATATCGACGACGAAGGCAACCCGACGCAGCGCACCGTGCTGATCGAGGACGGCATCCTCAAGGGCTATATGCAGGACAGTCTCAA
>CAIXAY010000384.1 GCA_903917505.1 uncultured beta proteobacterium
CACCAGGATGTCGGCGCGCAGGCAGTGCGCCTTCAGGTCGCGGGTCTGCGAGTGGCAGACGGTGACCGTCGCGCCGGCGTGCATCAGCAGCATGGCCATCGGCTTGCCGACGATGTTCGAGCGGCCGACGATCACCGCTTCCTTGCCCTTGACGACAATTCCCGCGTCTTCGAAGAACTTCATCGCGCCGTAGGGCGTGCACGGAATGAAGCAGCGCTTGCCCTGCATCAGGGCGCCGACGTTCTCGGCGCGAAAGCCGTCGACGTCCTTTGCCGGCGCGATCGCTTCGAGCACCGCATCGGCGTTGAAATGCTTGGGCAGCGGCAACTGCACGAGGATGCCGTGGATTTTCGGATCGGCGTTGAGTTCGGCGATTTTCTCGAGCACCACCTGCGGCGCGACGTCCGGCGCGTAGGCATGCTTCTCGGAATGGAAACCGGCCTGCGCGCAGGCGTTGACCTTGTTGCGCACATAGACCTGCGAGGCCGCGTCCTCGCCGACCAGGATCACCGCGAGACCGGGCTGCGCGCCGCGCGTGGCGAGCGCTTCGGCGCGCACCTTGAAACCGGCGCGCAGCTTCTGGGCGAGCGCATTGCCATCGAGGATTTGGGCGGTCATAACGATTTCCGAAAAGGAACGTCATTCCGGCGAAAGCCGGAATGACGATGTTAAGTTCAAACTGCTGAGGCGATGGCGGCGACATTTATGCAATCGCCTTGATTGACCTCCGGAATTTTACCGCAACTCAGACCGCTGCGGCGGCCTGGGCGGCCGCGCGGCCGGCGGCGAAAGCGCGGCGGTTGAGCTCGATGAGCTCGGGTTTCTTGCTCGCGAAGCGCTTGAGGATGCACTGTTCGAGCACCTCCGCCGAAAACGGCAGATGGTCGGCGATGGCGCCGAGCATCACGGTGTTGCCGAGCCGGATGTCGCCGAGTTCCTTGGCGATCGCCGAAGCGTCGAAAGAAAAAACGCGGGTGCCGGCGGCGCGCACCGCGGCGACCGGATCGTCCGGATAGTCGAAGAGCCCGAGGTCGACGACCGGCGGCACCAGGCGGCCGGTATTCATCAGCGCCAGGCCGTTCTCGCGCAGCATGTGCCGCCAGCGCATGCCTTCGGCGGCTTCGAAGCCGAGCAGTAGGTCGGCGGTGCCCGGCGTGATCTGCGGCGAGAGCACGCGCTTGCCGAAACGCAGGTGCGACGAAACGACGCCGCCGCGCTGTGCCATGCCGGCGACTTCGGTCTTCTTGACGTCGTGGCCGAAAGCGATCGCCGCTTCGGCGAGGATCTCGGTGGCAGTCATCACGCCCTGCCCGCCGGTGCCGACGACAAGAATATTTGTAGTATCCGACATGACTCTTCCTTAGCTCGTTTTCACCACGTGGATCGGCATCGCCAACTCAGCGACGTGCACGATGGCATCGGGTGCACAGGGCTGCACGCACAGGCCGCAACCGGTGCACGCCGGGCTTTCGATGCGCACGAAGGAGCGCGCGACTTCCTTGCCGTTGGCCTTGATGACCGTATCGCGGCGGGTGACGTGGATCGCCGGGCAGCCGACATCGACGCAATTGCCGCAGCCGGTGCACACATCTTCGAGGACCTGGAAAGGCTTGCGCGCGTGGTAGTGCTCGACGAGCACGCAGGGCTGGTTGGTGATGATCACCGAGGGTTCGGCGATCTTCGTTTCCTGACGCAGGGTCTTGAACAGCGTCGGCAGTTCGTAGGGGTCGATCACATGCACGCGCTCTTCGCGCACGCCGAGGGCTTTCACCAGCGTTGCGAAATCGACGCGCGGCGCGTCCTCGCCGTGGATGCCGCGGCCGGTGCCCGGATTGCTCTGGCCGCCGGTCATGCCGACGGCGCGATTGTCGAGGATCAGCACGGTCACGTTGCCGCGGTTGTAAACGATGTCGAGCAGGCCCTGCATGCCCATGTGCATGAAGGTCGAATCGCCGATCACGGCGACGATCTTCTTGTCCTGTTCCGATTCGGCGCGGCCTTTGTCGAGGCCTAGCGCCATGCCCATCGATGCGCCCATCGAAACGCAGGCGTCGAGCGCGTTCCACGGCTGCCCGAAACCGAGCGTGTAGCAGCCGATGTCGCCCGATATGGTGACGTTGCGCAATTGCGCCAGGGTGTAATAGACGCCGAGGTGCGGACAGGCCACGCACATCGTCGGCGGGCGCGGGAAGACGGGTAAAGGCGCCGGCGGGGCCAGCTTGGCCTCGGCCCCCGGCAGCGGCTTGCCGAGCAACTTGGCAATCGCCGGTCGCAAAACGCTCGGCGAGAGTTCGCCGCTGCGCGGCAGGATGTCCTTGCCGTAGGCAACGATGCCCTGCGCCTTGATTTCGGTCTCGATCAGCGGCTCGACTTCCTCGACGACGACGAGCTTGTCGCAGTACTGCGCGAATTTGCGCACCAGGTCGAAAGGCACCGGGCAGGAAAAGCCGAGCTTCAACACCGGCGCGTCGGGAAAGGACTCGCGCACATGCATGTAGGCGGGGCCCGAGGTGATGAAACCGACGCGGCTGTCGCCACCCGTTTCGAGCACGTTGAGCTTCGATATTTCCGCTTCGGCGCGCAACTTGTTCTCGCGCTCGAACATCAGCGGCAGGCGGCGGCCCGCGGCGCCCGGCACCATCACCCAGCGCGCGGCGTCCTTGGTGAAACCGGCGACCGGCCGCGCGACGCGCTCGCCGACCGTGACGATTCCCTTAACGTGGCAGACGCGCGTCGTCATGCGCACGATCACCGGCACCTGGAAGCGTTCGGAGAGCTCGAAAGCGGCGAGCGTGAAATCGTGCGCTTCCTGCGAGTCGGCGGGTTCGAGCACCGGCACATGCGCGAAGCGCCCCCAGTAGCGCGAATCCTGTTCGTTCTGCGACGACGACAGCCCGACGTCGTCGGCCACCGCGATCACCAGGCCGCCGGCGACGCCGGTCAGGGTGATGGTCATCAGCGCGTCGGAGGCGACGTTCATGCCGACGTGCTTCATCGCGCAGAAGGAACGCGAACCCGCCATCGCCGCGCCGAAAGCGACTTCGAGCGAGACTTTCTCGTTGACCGACCACTCGCTGTAGATGTCCGGATAGCTCGAGATGACTTCGAGCATCTCGGTCGCCGGCGTTCCCGGATAGCCGGCCGCGACGCGCACGCCCGCTTCCCAGACGGCGCGCGACACCGCGTCGTTACCTGACATCAAGTGGCGGCTCTGCGCCGGCGCTGGCCATGTTGCCACGCCTGGTAATGCCGACATGACTTCTCCTAAGGACGGAAAGATTGAAAAGAAGCGGGACGCTTGCCCTCCGTGGCCGGGTAAGCGCGCACGGAAGCGCGCAAGTATACCGCAGTCGATTTTGCGCGTGGGGTTGAAACTGACCCGTGCGGATAAGCGCGCGTGGCCGCAGTTGAAACCGGCAGGCGGTGGTGCGTGAGCCGTTGCGCGACGAGCCTCGCTTGGGCGAGTCGAGGTCTGACTGAAACGACTGCCGGATCGATCGGAAGAGAACCTGTTCTCCAACCGGGATCACGCCCCGGCACGGCACCGTGAAGGCAATGCGCAGCCGGGGCGGCGGCAGGCAGCCACCGCCCCGGCATCACTCATGAATCAGATCAGATCGATTCGAGCGACTTGCCTTTGGTCTCATTGGCGAACTGGTAGGCGATGCCGCCGATGATCAACAGGATCGCGAAGAAGGTGAACGCCACCGGGATGATTGCCGGAGTCACCTTCGCGCCGAACATCGAGCCGAGCAGCGCCGGTCCGAAGATCTTGGCGGTCGCGCCGATGCCGTAGCCCAGGCCCAGGCCCGTCGAGCGCGCCTCGTTGGGGAACTGCTCGGCGCCGAACGGGTTGAGGACGCCGAAGGCGCCGTCGCCGAAGGTCATCGCGATCAGGATGCCGGTGAAGAAGATCCAGCCGGCATTGGCCGACTCGCCGGCCAGCATGGTCGAGCCTGCGGAGATGAACAGTCCGACTGCGCCGATCAGGCCGTAGATGAGCATCACGTTCTTGCGTCCGATCCGGTCGGCGAGCCAGGCCGAGGACAAACGTCCGAGGCAGTCGCCGAGGGAGACCAGCATGAACAGGCTGGCCACCGTCTTCGCGTCGAACTTGTAGGCCGCACCGAGAATCGATTGCCCCCAGGACTGGATCACCGAGGCCCCGAAGATGAAGCAGAACGAACCGAGCGCGACGATGACCAGGCTCTTGCGGTACTTGGTGAAGATCACCGAGTAGGACGCCGACTTGGTCGTCGTGTGTTCGGGCAGGGCGCCGACCTGGTCGACCGGAATCTGCAGTGCCCAGGCCAACGCCTTGCGCGCCTCATCGATCCGCCCGCGTGCCTGCAGGAAGCGCGGCGACTCGGGAACGAAGTGCAGCCAGAACAGCAGGAAGACCGGGATGCCGCCGAGGGCGATCAGCAAGCGCCAGTTCGGGCCGGTGAAGCCCGAAGCGACCGAACCGAGGAACAGCCCGACCGGGATGAAGACCGCGGTGAGACCGGAGAGCAGACCGCGCTGCTTGGCCGGCACGAATTCCTGGACGTAGGGGATTGAAACGATGTTCAAACCGCCGACGCCGACGCCGATCAGGATCCGCAAAGCCGCCAGCATCACCCAGCCATTGTCGGGGGTGAACACCGAGGCGATGGTGAAAAAGGTGAACAGCAGGGTACACCAGAAGAACGAACGCTTGCGGCCAATGGTGTCGGCCAGCCGGCCCCAGGCGATCGCGCCGAGCACGGTGCCGAGGCCCGACATCGCCAGGATGATGCCCGCTTCGTCGCCGCGCAGATGCCAGGCCGGATCCTTGAGCAGGATATTCACGGCGAAGCCGATCAGGAACATGTCGAAAAACTCGGAAATGTTGCCGACCACGGCGAGCGAAATCAGGTTCTTCTGGTTGCCCGTCAGTGGTCTCGAGTCGATCTGCTCGAGCGCGGTCATTGCTCGAGTCTGGTTGCCCGTCAGTGGCCCCGAGTCGATCGACTCGGGCGTGGTTGCTTGAGATGTGCTTACAGTCATTTTTATGCTCCCAGTTCAGGTCGTGCCTGCGTCGGCGCAGGTCGGAATCTCCAGTTTCGCAGCGGAGATGCGAGTGAGGTTACCCGTGTGATCGTTGCTGCATGTCAAAACCAGTTGGATTAACAATTTCAACTTCAAGAGCTTGCATAAAACCTGCTGAAAAAATACAAAAAGATCGTTTGCTAAGCGTACGACGTACAAATTGTCACACCAAACATACAAAAATGCAAGAAAAGTTTTCGCAATTTTCAACAAAATCTGCTACGCGAGCGTACGGCGACCGCCCCAACACTGCCCTGATTTGATCCTTTCCAGGAAACCGGAGCATCCCCACAAGCCTCCGCTGCACCGCGCTCAAGCTTGTAGAAATGGCTGTTTCGCCGCATCCACGCAGCACCATCGCACAAGCAACCTGGCAATCAGACGCCCGTTTCTCCGCCAAGGCGCGCCTCTCGACGCTCCATTCATTCGGCGAAACAAGACTTTCACGCCGCCTTGCCTAATCGATCAATATGAACGCTTAGCCGACACCGCTGAAAATCCTCTCCGTAGCGCCGAAACACCCGACAAATCTGCGGTTTAATCTGCCTTAACATACGGCTAGCGAACAATTCAAAGACATTCTTGCTATTCAAAACGGCGAGGTACGCCAGCTTAACGATCATGTTGATCGTTTTCGCTTTACAACGGGACTATTAATAACTACACTTCGAAAGAATTGATAAAAAAGGGAGAAGCATGAAGAATCCGATCGGCATCTACGAAAAAGCGCTGCCCAGGAATATGGGCTGGGCTGAACGCTTCGCGGCGGCGAAAGCTGCTGGTTATGACTTTCTCGAATTATCCATAGACGAAACCCCTGAAAGAATGGCGCGCCTCGACTGGACGCTGGCCGAACGCCTGGAATTTTTCCGCCTTTCGCGCGAAGCGGCGATTCCTGTGCCTTCCATGTGCCTGTCCGGGCATCGCAAGATACCCTTTGGCAGCGCCGACCCGGCGATCCGCAAGCAAGCCAGGGAGTTCATGGAAAAGGCCATCGTTTTTGCCTGCGATACGGGCATCCGGGTCATCCAGTTGGCGGGCTACGATGTTTATTATGAACCGACAACGCGCGACTCGCGCGAACGATATTGCGAAGGAATGGAACGCGCGCTGGAAGTCGCAGCCGGTCACCAGGTAATGCTCGGCCTGGAGATCATGGACACTTCCTTCCAGAATTCCATCAGCAAGTACCTCCGGCTGCGGGAGCGCCTCCGTTCACCGTGGTTCAAGGTCTACCCCGATCTTGGCAACCTGACCGCCTGGGGCAACGACATGACGCACGAGCTGACCATTGGCATCGACCACATCGTGGGCGTGCACGTCAAGGAGACGAAGCCGGTCGGGCCCAACTTCCCCGGCGCCTTCCGCGACGTCCCCTTCGGCGAAGGCACCGTCGACTTCGTTCATAGCTTCAAGACCCTGCACGAGCTGCGCTACGCAGGTCCGTTCCTGATCGAAATGTGGACGGAAAAAGCTGCCGATCCGATCGCGGAAATTGCCAGGGCCCGTCAGTGGGTCGGTGAGCGTCTCATACAAGGAGGATACGAATAATGCTCGAACAACTGAAACAGGAAGTGCTGGAAGCCAACCTCGAACTGCCGAAGCTCGGCCTCGTCGACTTCACCTGGGGAAACGTCAGCGGCAAGGATCCGGAAACCGGCGCCATCGTCATCAAACCAAGCGGCGTCGCCTATGAAACGATGCGGGCCGAAGACATGGTCGTCGTCGACCGTGACGGCAAGACCTTGGACGGCAAGCTCAAGCCCTCTTCCGATCTGGCCACGCACGTCGAACTCTACCGTCACTTTCCCTCGCTCGGCGGCATCGTTCATACCCACTCCACCTGGGCTACCGTCTGGGCACAAGCCTGCCGCGGCATACCGGCATTCGGCACGACCCATGCCGACTATTTTTACGGTGAGATCCCGTGCACGGGCATCCTGTCCGAGCAGCGGACGGCCGGGCACTACGAAGCCGAAACCGGTTTGGCCATCATCGAACGCTTCCGCGAAGGCAAGATCGACCCGCAGAGCATGCCGGTCGTTCTCGTCGCCAACCATGGACCGTTCGCCTGGGGCAAGGATGCCAACGATGCCGTCCACAACGCCGCCGTTCTCGAACTGACCGCGCGCATGGCGCTGTTGACGCTGCAACTGGACAGCCAACGTCCATCAATGCCGCAACACTTGCTGAACAAGCATTTCTTCCGCAAACACGGGCCCGGCGCATACTACGGCCAGGATTGACCTGCGCGCGGACGGCCCCGGGGAACTGCATTGCGCACCGGGGGTTCAGCGCTGATTCAGTATTCGGGCGCGTGCAACAGCCTCACATGCAAGGCTATGCTTCCTCCTTGACCCGAATCACGCAAAGCCCGGCCTCTTCAAGCTCCTCGCAGAACGAGGCCGGCGTTCCCCAGTCGGTGACAATCATGTCGATCCGGCTCAAAGGACAGGTCAGGAAGCTGGAGACGCAATTCATCTTGGTGTGATCGGCAACCAGCACCACTTTGCCGCCGGAATTCTCGATCATCGCCTTGTTTACGCTTGTTTCCTGGTACACCGCCGTCGTACATCCCTTGCGGATGCTAATGCCATTAATGCCCAGCACGGTAAAGCTGGAGAAGATGTTGTGCAATCCCGCGATCGTCAGATCGCCAACCAAAGACTTCGACTGGGCGCGATAATCTCCTCCGAGCAAAATCAGTTCTTGCTGCGGATCGAGATCCAGACCAAGGCAGGCCGCATTGTTGGTGACAATGCGAACCTTCTTGCCGTACAAATGCCGGACGACTTCGAGCGTCGTCGATCCGGCATTGATGAAGATCGTTTCGTTTTCCGCCACCAGCGACGCCACATACCGGCCGATCAAAGCCTTTTCCAGCTTGGCCACATGATCCTTGGCGTCAAAAAACTCTTCCAGGCGCAAGCCGGCTATGGATACGGCGCCGCCGCGCGTGCGCTCCAGAAACTTTTCCTTGGCGAGAGCATCGAGGTCGCGCCGAATCGTAATTTTCGACACGCCAAACTCCGTCGCCAGCTCATCGGCCGAAACCGACTGTCGCTGGTAGAGCAACTCCAGGATCTTCTTGTGCCGGTAATTATTGATGGTCGAGATCGAGCGACTGCTGACCTTTTTCACGGATGGATCTCCCATTGAAACAGTTCGCGCAAAGCAGGTTCGCGAAGCGCCGCATAGAGCGCTCTGGACCGACGACACTGCGCATCATAAACCGTACGATGGCGGAGTTCCGGACGGTAGATCCTTACCGATCCCGCATCGCTGACGCGCTCGAAAGCCGCCTGATAGCTCGTGTCAAGGCCGACCGCCACGGCGCCGGCAATCCAGGCGCCGAACGATG
>CAIXAY010000385.1 GCA_903917505.1 uncultured beta proteobacterium
CGCCGCCGCCGGCGCTGCCGGCTGCCGAAGCCCCAAAGTCCGCGCCGGCGGTTCAGCCGGTGGCGCATCGCACGCCGCCGCCCGTCGCGTCCGAATCGGCCGGCTCCGACGAAACGATCGCGGCGCCTGAGCCGCGCCTGCTCGTCACGCGCAAGCCGGCGGCAAGCCCTGCACCGGCCGCACCGGATAATGCGCTGCGCGTTGCGCGCAACCAGCCGAAGCCGAACCAGACGCTGGAGCGCGCTTACGACGGCCTGCAGGCGGGACGACTCGACGAGGCCCAGCGCGACTACGAACTCGTCTTGCGCAGCGATGCGAAGAACACCGATGCCCTGCTTGGCCTCGCCACGATTGCCGTGCGCCGCGGCCAGGCCGACGCGGCGCAGGCGTTTTACCTGCGCGCCCTCGAAGCCGATCCGAGCGACGCGACGGCCCAGGCCGGCCTGATCAACCTGCGCGGACAAAGCGATCCCGGCGCCGCGGAAAGCCACCTCAAGACCGCCCTGGCAAACCAGCCGGATTCTGCCGCGCTCTATTTCGCCCTGGGTAACGTCTATGCGCGAGGGCAACGCTGGAGCGAGGCGCAACAGGCTTACTTCCGCGCCCACTCGAGCGAACCGGACAATGCCGACATCATTTTCAATCTCGCTGTCAGCCTTGATCACCTGCACCAGGACAAGCTCGCCGCGCAGTTCTACCAGCGGGCATTGAATGCCGCCGGCAGCGGCAACCCGGCGTTTGACAGGAACCAGGTCAAGGCTCGCCTGCTTGATCTGCAGCCCTGACCCCGCGCCGAGCTTCCGACGATGAGCCCCCCCACCCCGCATCAGCGACAACTCGGCCAGGTCCTGATCGCCAAGGGCATCCTCAGCGAAGACCAGCTGCGCATCGCCCTGCTCGAGCAGATGAAGTCGAACCAGCCGGTCGGCAAACTGCTCGTTTCGCTCGGCTTCGTTTCCGAGGCCACCCTGCGCGACGCGCTCTCGGAGAGCCTGGGCAAGCGCAGCGTCGACCTGTCCAACGCCATCATCGACCCCTCCGCGCTGGCCCTGGTGCCGCGCGACCTGGCCAAGCGACTGCACCTGCTGCCGCTCGATTACGAAGCCGAGAACCGGCGCCTGACGGTGGCGCTCGCCGATGTCAACGACATCGTCGCGCTCGACAAGATACGGGCGCTGGCCGGCGGCGACCTCGAGATCGACACCCTGCTCGCCGGCGAGACCGAGATCGGCCGCGCGATCGACCAGGCCTATGGCTACGAGTTGTCGATCGACGGCATCCTGCACGAAATCGAAACCGGCGAAATCGATTTTCGCGGCTTGCAGTCCTCGGCCGACGAGTACAGCCAGCCGGTGGTCCGGCTGATCGACTCGATCCTCACCGACGCCGTCAAGCGCGAATCGTCGGACATCCACTTCGAGCCCGAAATCGGCTTCCTGCGCATCCGCTACCGCATCGACGGCATCCTGCGCCAGGTGCGTTCCCTGCACCAGTCGTACTGGCCGGCCATGGCGGTGCGCATCAAGGTGATGAGCGGCATGAACATCGCCGAGACGCGCGCGCCGCAGGACGGGCGCATCACGCTCAACATGCGCGGCCGGCAGATCGATTTTCGCGTCTCGGCGCAGCCGACGATACACGGCGAGAACATCGTGCTGCGCATCCTCGACCGGCAGAAGGGACTGGTTCCGCTCGAGGGCCTGGGCCTTGCCGAAAAGCAGCTCGACCAGTTGAAGCTGATGATCGCCCGCCCCGAGGGCATCATCCTGGTCACCGGGCCGACCGGCAGCGGCAAGACGACGACGCTCTACTCGGTGCTCAACCACATCAACTCCGAGGGCCTCAACATCATGACCCTCGAGGATCCGGTCGAGTACCCGATGACCCTGGTGCGCC
>CAIXAY010000386.1 GCA_903917505.1 uncultured beta proteobacterium
AATGTTTTCCTAGTCGTGAGAAGTGCGCCCGCCGCCCAAAGTCTGCTTTGGAGCGGCATTTTTTGCGCCGTTGAGGCCATTGGGGGCGCTTCCGATGACTGAAGCCTCGATATTCACTTATAAAGCCCGCATCCATGTGACGCCGGAACATGATGCACTGCTCTCAGCATGGGCGGAGTTGCACGGCCGCGCCGAACGCCGTTTCGCAAGCGCCTTTCTGCGCGGCGAAAAGCTTTCGCCGGCGCATCCGCTATTTAAATCGGTCCGCGACGAGATGCGGCTTTCGGACCGTAACGCTTGCGCGGCGCTCGTCTCCGCTGATGGCAAAGTTCAGGCGGCGCGGGAAGCGCGCAAGCGCCACATCACGGACCTGCAAGGCAAAATCTCCCGCGCAGAAAAAGTTCTGACACCTGGAAAAGGCCGCCGCCCACTGAAGGCGGATAAACTTCATCAGAAGCGGCGCCGTCTAGCCACGATGCGCAGTCGGCTTGCCGCGATCCAGTCATCGTCGAGACCCAAACTGGTTTTTGGCTCGCACAAACTGCTCCGCGCTCAATTCGACCTTGCGGCCAATGACTTCGCCGATCACGCAACCTGGCGCAACGCGTGGCGCGCATCCCGGTCTGGCGAAATCATGATCGTCGGCCGGAATTCCGAGGCTTCCGGCAACATGACCTGCCGTGCTGGTTTCGACGGCGCCGCCTTCACGCTGACGCTGCGCGTCCCCTATGCGCTCGAAGCGCAGTTTGGCAAGCACGCAACATTGGGCTGCGTCCGCTTCCACCATGGCTCGGATGCGATCCTTGCGGCGATAACCGCTCCTGAGACGCCATCCACCAAGAGCCAGAAGGCGGCGGCCCCCGTCACGTGGCGCTTCGTCCGCCCAGACGACGGCAAAGGCTGGCTGGTCTACGCCTCGACGCACGTCAAAGCAGCTCCGGTGATCACCCGCCGCGCGGCTGGCGCAATCGGCGCAGACTTCAACGCGGACCACGTCGCCGTTTCCGAGATCGATCATTGCGGCAATCCGCTTCCACTCCGCTGCTATCGGGTTAGCCTCGTCACGCGCGGCAAGACGTCGAACCAGCGACGGGAAATCATCCGCGTTGCGGCGAAGGATATTGCGGAGCGCGCTCGCGTCACCGGTAAGCCTATCGTTATCGAGAAGCTCGACTTTTCCGAGAAGAAACGCGCCCTTGAGGCTGTTGACCGGCGTCGGGCGCGCATGCTCTCCGCGCTGACTTACGCAGCGTTTGCCCAAGCCTTGCGCGCGGCATGTTTCCGCGCTGGCGTCGAAGTCATCGAAGTCAATCCAGCGTGGACCAGCGTCATCGGCGCTGTAAGCTACGCAATTAAAACGGGTTTATCCGTCCACCTCGCGGCTGCTGTGGCAATCGCGAGGCGCGGAATGTCTTATCGAGAGAACGCAGTTGGCCGCTCGGCGAAAACGCCGGACGGTCGCGGCAACCACGTCACCTTTGCGCTACCAGATCGGAATCGCGCGAAGCATGTATGGTCGCATTGGGCTGCAATCTCACGATCAAGGCAAGCGGCGATTAAATCGCATTTCCTGCCGCCTCGAAAAAGGCGAACAGCGGACAAGTCTTTGGCTGAAGACCGCAAGTTCTTGCAGGAAATCACGGCTGCGATGCCGTGCGCTAATCGTGCTCAAAGCGGTTCGGAGCGCGTCCATGCCCAATGAAATATTTGGCTATGGTTTCAGGAACCCCGCGACAACCAACTCTCCCAAAGG
>CAIXAY010000387.1 GCA_903917505.1 uncultured beta proteobacterium
CCCTCGGCGCGAAGATGCGCATCATGCCGGGCAACGTCGTCCCCGAGGACAGGGCGCTGTCCTGGGAAGAAACCGAAACGATGTGGCTGAATGCCGTGGAAAATCCCTGGTACAGCAAGTACATGGAATTCATCGACGTGCTGGTCGAGCGCAGCGCCGGGCGTTATCCGATTTCGCACAGCACGATCGTCGGCCCGCTCGATTTCGCCATCAATATCCGCGGCCACGAGCAGGCGGTCGTCGACCTGATGGAGGATCCCGAGCCGGCGTCGAGGTTCCTTGAACGCGGCGCCGATTTTTTCATCGCCATCACCAAGGCGGCGTGGCAGCGCATTCCGCTCTACCACGGCGGCTGGTTCGACGCGCAGTACCAGCTCTGGGCGCCCGGCCCGATTGCCCGCATGCAGGAAGACGCGGTCGCGGTGATGTCCCCCGACCTGTACAAGCGCTACATCAAGCCGGTCGATGAAAAAATCGCCAAGGCCTTCGCCTGTTCGTTCATGCACCTGCACTCGACCTCGATGTTCGTACTCGACCAAATCCTCGAGATCGACGCGCTCAAATGCCTGCAGATCAACAACGACGTCGCCGGACCGCCGCTCTCGGAAATGATCGCGTATTTCCGCAGGACACAGGAAAGCGGCAGGTCCCTGCTGATCCGCGGCTCGTTCACCAGCGACGAGATGAAGTTCCTGATCGACAATCTGGATCCGCGCGGTTTGTACATCAACGTCATGATTCGTGATCAAGCCGAGATTGATCCCTTGAAAAAAGTCGCCGGAATGTGATGGCCGACCGGCACCTTGTCGGCTTCCGCCGGGCACGAGCGGCAGCCGGACCGGGATAGGCGAAGCTTATCCGCAATGAACGCCAGCGCGCTCCTCCTGGTCATTACCGGTGCATTGCTGCACGCACTCTGGAACGTTTCGGCGAAGAAGGCTTCGGGCGGCCTGCCCTTCGTGTGCTTGTACGGCATCGTCAGCCTGGCCGTTGTTTTTCCTTTCGGGCTGGCCGCATGGAACGCCAACTCGCAGCAACTGAGCGTTGTGGCCTGGGCCGCGATCACCGGCAGCGCGGTCATCCATGCGGTGTATTCGCTTGTCCTGCAGCGGGGCTATGCTGCAAGCGACTTTTCGATTGTCTATCCATTGGCCCGGGGAACAGGGCCTTTGTTCGCCGTGTTCGGCGCGATCGTCTTCCTGGGTGAAGCGCCGAGCCTTCTCGGCTGGCTGGGCATCGTCTCGGTCCTCGGCGGCATACTGCTGATTTCAGGCGCCACTCAGGTATTCACCGTGCAAACCGCGAATGCACGCGCCGGCCTGCTCTGGGGAGCGACCACGGGCGCCTGCATTGCCGCCTATACGCTCATCGACGGCTGGGCCGTCAAGACGCTCGCCATTGCGCCGGTGCTCTATTACGTCATGGGCCTCGCGCTGCGAACCCTTATCCTTGCGCCGCAGGCACTGCGCGACCTGCGCGGACTGCGCAGCCAATGGCGGTCGAACTGCCGTCACATCCTTGCCGTCGGGATACTGTCGCCGCTGGCCTACACGCTGATCCTGTTCGCCATGACCATGGCACCGCTCAGCTATGTTGCGCCGCTGCGCGAATTATCGATGCTGCTCGGTGTGCTGTTTGGCGCCAAGTTGCTGCGCGAGGCCTTCAATCCCCTGCGCTTGATCGGCACGGTCTGCATGGTCGCCGGGGTCGTCATGCTGGCTTGCGCATAGTCGCGCAGACTGCATTCAAGCCGACTTGCCGTCGAGAACCCGTTGCAGTTGCTGCTCGTCGAGTTCGCCTTCCCATTTCGAAATGACGATGGTGGCCACCGCGTTGCCGATCAGGTTGGTCGGCGTCAGCCCTTCGGAGAGCAGGCGGTGCACGCCGAGGATCAGGGCGACGCTGGCCACCGGTATCGTCCCGACCGTCGACAGGGTCGCCGCCAGCACCACGAAAGCCGCGCCGGCCACTCCTGCTGCGCCTTTCGAGGTCAGCAGCAGCACGGTGAGCAGCCCCAGTTGCTGGTAGAGGTCGAGCGGCGTGTTGGTCGCCTGGGCGAGAAACACCGTGACCGCCGCGAGATAAAGGCAGGTGCCGTCGAGGTTGAACGAGTAACCGGTCGGGATCACCAGGCCGACGACACTGGCCTTGCAACCGCAGGCCTCGAGCTTGGTCAGCATGCGCGGCAGCACGGTCTCCGACGAGGTGGTCGCGAAGCAGATCAGGATCTCCTCGCGAATGTAACGCATCAACTTGAGCAGGCTGAAGCCGCAGAGCCGGCAGATCGGCGCGAGGACCAGGAAGATGAAGACCAGGCAGGTCACGTAGAAACAAACCAGCAGATTGCCCAACGACCACAGCGTGCCCGCGCCGTACTTGCCGACGGTGAAGGCGATCGCCCCGAAAGCGCCGAGCGGCGCCGCCCACATGACGATGGCCACGGCCCCGAAAAGCATCCTGGAAATGATTTCGAGGATGTTGACGAGCGGCTTGCCGTAGTCGCCGAGCGCCACCAGCGTTGCGCCGAAAATGACGGACAGGAACAGGACCTGCAGGATATTGCCGTCGGCCAGCGCACCGGCGACGGTGCCCGGGATGATGTTCAGCAGGAAGGGAACGACGCCCTGGCTCTGCGTCTGCGCGATGTAGCCCTTGACCGAACCGGCGTCGAGCGACGAGGCGCTGATGTTCATGCCGGCGCCAGGCTGCCAGAGGTTCACCATGACCAGGCCGATGACCAGCGCGACCGTCGTCAGCACCTCGAAATAGATCAGCGTCTTCAAGG